>CAXUCT010000322.1:0-4324 GCA_964249415.1 uncultured Bryobacteraceae bacterium
GCATTCAGGGAAGGACCCCGATATTTCCTACGATAGCGCTGCGGAAGAGTCCTATGTTGTCGTTCTGATCCATGTTGCTAACGGTTTCATACCGCAACAAACCCGGCCCAAAAAGCCCAGCGACCCTAGAATTGATGGTAGCCGTGCACCATCAAAGGTTTGCCGGCTTCTTGCTTCGAAAGGGTCCACGTTAATGTCGCAACCACGAATGTTTGCACTGTTTACTTTGTTTGCCTGTTTGTTGGGGGGCGCTGCTTTGGTTTGGGCGCAAGGGGATACGGGCCGGGTGGAAGGAACGGTAACCGACAACACCGGGGGCGTTGTGCCAAATGCCACCGTCACCCTCACGAATCAGGGCACAGGACGCCAGATCCAGGTCCAGAGCAGCGAATCCACAGGCGCTTTCACCATTCCCGGATTGCCCGTCGGGCGTTATCTGATCTCGGTCGAGCTCTCCGGCTTCAAGAAATCCACCCGCGAACTCCGGCTCGATCCGGGCCAGGTTGCCGGCGCTCAAATTGTCCTGGAACCCGGCCAGGTCAGCGAGACCGTTACGGTAACCGATGAGGCTGGTCTCGTCGACACCGCATCGTCCGACATTGCTACCACGTTCAATAGCGCTCAAGTAGCCGATCTTCCCCTGAATGGGCGCGATTTCACTCAGCTCGCGTTGCTGACGCCGGGAGTCAGCCGTGGCGTTCCCACCAGCTCCGCCACCGGCATTAACGGCAACGCCGAAACATTTCGTTACGGTAATGTCGGGGGTGCCGCTCTCTCCGTCAACGGCCTTCGCCCGGAAGCCAACAATTTTCTCCTCGATGGCGCCGACAACAACGAATCGCTGGTGAACTCCATCGTCTTCTTTCCGCCGGCGGAAGCGATCAATGAATTCCGCGTCTCCACAAGCGTCGCACCTGCAGAATTCGGCCGCGCCGGGGGAGGCATCATCAACACCTCCATTAAGTCCGGCACCAACGAAATTCATGGCAGCGCCTTCGACTTCCTACGCAATTCGCAAGTTGACGCCCGCCAGACCTTTGCGCCGGCAAAAACGCTGTTCCAGCGTAATCAGTTCGGTGGCACCCTTGGCCTGCCGGTGATCAAGAACAAATTTTTCCTTTTCGGCGACTATCAGGGCTTGCGCCAAAATCAGCCGCTTGTGCCGCATTTCGTGACCGTCCCTACGGCTGCGATGCGGAATGGCGACTTTTCCGTCCTGCTCAACCCGGCGTTATCGGGCCTCAGTCAGCCCTATGTGATTCACAACGTGACCACCGGCCAGCCCTATCCCGGCAATGTGATTAACACGCCTCTCAACCCAGTAGGGCAGGCTTACCTGAATGCCTTTCCGCTTCCCACTCTCACCACGCAGGTACAGCAGAACTACCTCGCCTCTGAACGCCAGACACAACAGTTCGACGATTTCGATGTGCGTGGCGATTACATCGTGAGCCAAAAGCAATCCATGTTCGGCCGCTTCAGCTTCGGCCGCGATCTTTCCACTACTTCCTCTGAATTCACCAGTCTCCCGGCCGGCTTCGGCACGGGAACGAATTTCAATGATCCACGCGGCGCAGTTTGGAGCGACACTTACGCATTTTCACCCGCTGTGGTGAATCAGCTGTGGGTAAGCTGGCAGCGCGACTTTCTGGGCTACAATCCCCCTTTCGGCAATACGCCCGTGTCGGCAAATCTCGGCATTCCTAACGCCAATCGTAGTCCGCTGCTAGGCGGCGGCGCGTTGATTGGGGGTAATGGCGGCCAACTCGAATATACAGGCGATTACGGCCTCTATGCCGTTCCCGAAAACACTTATCAGATCAAGGACGGTCTTACCAAAATCGTCGGTGCTCATACCTTCAAGTTCGGTATCGATCTGATCCGGCGCGAGGTAAACTACTTCCGCCCGGAAGCCGGCAAGGGCTTTTTCAACCTATTCGGCAACGGGCAAGGAGCAGGCTCTACTGGCTACGAAGTAGCCGACGTCCTAGCCGGTTTCATAAACAGCTATAGCCTCGGCGCCCAGAGCGGTTATTACGGCACACGCAGTTGGGAGAACGGCTTTTTCGGGCAAGACGACTGGAAAGTAAACAGCCGTCTCACGCTCAATCTGGGACTGCGCTATGACGTTCTCACCTGGCCCACCGAACAATTCAATCGCCAGTCGGCTTTCGATCTCGCTACGGGCACGGTCCTCTTAGCAGGCCAAAACGGCAACAGCGCCAGCTTGGTCAAAAACGATTGGAACAACTTCGCGCCGCGCGTCGGCTTTGCCTATCAGCTCACGAGTGACGCAAAGACTGTGCTGCGGGGCGGCTATGGTCTGTTCTATTTCGTCGATCGCGGCGGGATCGATAATCAATTGGGCCAGAACGCCCCGTTCGCTGGCGTTTCCGCCTACAACTACTCGAATGGTTACCGCTTCACGCTGGCTGGCCAAGCTCCGCTCAACAGCAATAATCCACTAGCAACCTCCGCCACCAACTTCCCCGCGCCTGGATTCACAAACTTCAATCCCAACAATCCAACGGACGTCAACATCTCCACGCCTCTGCTGAACAATCGCAACTCCTACGTTCATGAGTACAACATTCAGCTCCAGCGCGAGGTCTTCAAAGACGCCGTTTTCTCTCTCGGCTATGTGGGCGACCTCGGGCGTAAGCTTTCGTTCTACTATCCGGCCAACCAGCAGTTTTTCGCTCAACCCGCAGGCGCCCGGCCGTATCCGAACCTCGGAAACATTACCGTGCAGGCGAACCGCGGCGTCTCCGACTACAATTCGCTCCAGGCGCAGTTTGAAAAGCGCATGACTCACGGCCTGCAGTTCCGGACCGCCTTCACGTGGTCAAAAAACATTGACGATGGGGACGGCGCATTCGACGGCAGCCAGCCTCAGAACCCCAACGATTTCGCAGCCGAGCGAGGTTTGGCTTCAATTGACCAGCACTACCTCTTCACAGCCGATTTCCTCTACGATCTGCCTTTCGGCCGTGGCCGCGCCTTTGGAAACAGCTGGTCGCGCCCGCTTGATGCCGTCCTCGGCGGCTGGCACCTGAACACCATCTGGACCGCACAAAGCGGTCTGCCATTCAACATCACGGCGGGCAGCGGTTATATGGGTAATGAGCGACCAAATGTGATCAAACCCGTGACGGTCTACGGCAACGTGAGTAAGTATTTCGATACCACGGCCTTTGCAACTCCCGCCCAGCTGACCGCTGGTTCCGGCGTTTACGTCGCGCCCGGCAACCTCGGTCGCAACGTGTTCACTGGGCCCGGCTTCTTCGGTGTCGATGTCTCTGTCTTCAAGGATTTCGCCCTCACGGAAAAGATCAAGTTACAATTCCGCGGCGAAGCCTACAACATCGCAAATACGCCCCACTTCGCTCAGCCGGACTCTAACTTCTTTGATGGCAATTTCGGGAAGATCACAAGTACGCTGCTGGATACCGAACGTCAAGTCGAGTTTGCGGCGCGTATCTACTTCTAGCCGCTATTTATGCACTCGCCTTCCCCGCAGCGGCTGCTGCTCGCCATTGGGCTTGCGGCAGCCGCTGTGACATACGCTAACCCGGTCATCGACAAAGTGGAGCCGCCTAACTGGTGGCCCGGCTATACCTTCAACCCAGTGCGCTTGCTGATTCACGGCCGGAATCTAACAGCCGCCTCCGTCAGCGTGCCGCCTGGACTTACCGCGTCGAACGTACGCGTTAGCTCAGCGGGAACCTATCTGTTTGTCGACCTCTCTATTGCACCTGGCGCACGACCCGGCAATTACCCCATCCACGTCCAGACACGGCAGGGCACAGCGGTGGCTCCATTCACGTTGCAAGCACCCCTCGCGCCTGAAGGACGCTTTGGAGGCTTCTCGCCCGACGACGTTATCTATGAAATCATGCCGGACCGCTTCTCGGATGGCGATCCGGCCAACGACGATCCTGTTGTTTCGAGCGGTCTCTTCGATCGCGCTAATTCGCGCATGTACCACGGTGGAGATTTTCAGGGCATCATCGACCATTTGCCCTACATCAAATCGCTCGGCGCCACCGCTCTATGGCTCACCCCGGTTTACGACAACACTAACCAGCCCAATCGCGCCCAGGCCATAGGAACGCATGCCGTCTCCGATTACCATGGCTACGGTGCAGTTGATTACTATTCAGTGGAAGAACACTTCGGAACCGCCGACAAGCTTCGTCAACTCGTTGACGCCGCGCATCGCCTTGGTATCAAGGTGATTCAGGACCAAGTCGCGAACCATGTGGGTCCCCAGCATCCCTGGGCGACCGACCCACCCAAACCGACTTGGTTCCACGGCACACCC
>CAXUCT010000322.1:4334-5548 GCA_964249415.1 uncultured Bryobacteraceae bacterium
CGATGTTCTCGATGGCTGGTTCGCTAATGTTCTACCCGACCTAAACCAAGAAGATGCCGACGTCGCGCAGTATGAGATCCAGAACGCGCTCTGGTGGGTGGGCATCACTGGCCTCGACGGCATCCGTCAGGATACTTTGCCCTACGTGCCCCGGTCGTTCTGGCATGACTGGGCCGCTGCACTTCACCGGCAGTATCCACAACTCCGCATCGTCGGCGAAGTGCTCGACCCTGGTGATCCAAGCCCCGGTCTCACCTCGTTTTTTCAAGGCGGAACTGCCCGCCTAGATGGCGTTGACAGCGGCATCGATTCCGTCCTTGATTACCCTGTTTACTTCAGAATCAGAGACGTGTTTGCTAAAGGCGCGCATATGGATCGGCTTGCCCAGATCCTAGCGGACGATTGGCTCTATCCGCACTCTGAGCTTCTGGTCTCCTTCGCGGGCAATCACGACATGCCTCGCCTTTCGAGCGAACCCGGCATAACACCTCAGCGCCTGAAGCTCGCCTACACGTTCCTGTTGACAATGCGGGGAGTTCCACAAATTTACTATGGAGATGAAATCGGCATGACCGGCGGCAACGATCCCGACAACCGCAGCGATTTTCCTGGGGGCTGGCCGGGGGATACGCGCAATGCATTCGAATCGTCCGGCAGAACAGCCGCGGAAAACTCGCTCTTCGAGTATCTTCGGACGCTCATCCATCTACGCAATGAACTGGAACCATTGCGTGGCGGAGCAATGCGAAGCATCGCTGTCACGGAGAGTACCTGGGCCTACGCCCGGACGGGCAGGACAGGCAGTGTGATCGTCTTGCTTAACAGCGGCCCGGTAGCTGCTGAAATATGCGTGCCTTGGCAGACCGATGGTACATTCCGGGGCCGTCTCGGGGCGGCGCCACAGCTTCGAGTCACCGGCGGGAAAGCCACCGTGACCTTACCGCCTGAATCGGGTGAGGTCTTCACAGCGCCGTAAGCGCACTATGTGCAGTGCAGCAGTCCACTGGGACAGCGGCTTGCATAAGTCCACTCGCGATGTGAGCAGTGAGGACACCTTTCAATTTCAACTCACGCAATCGGCTCAGCGGCCGGTTGCCACCACGGGTCACCCCAATCGGAAAGATGCGGAGCTTTGCTCATGAGCCGCGCTGGTTAACGTTATCGAAAGTCCCGGCTGCGCACCGGAAGCGCCGGAGCGCCTTGCTGCGGGTCCA
>CAXUCT010000323.1:0-3953 GCA_964249415.1 uncultured Bryobacteraceae bacterium
CAGGGGAAGGGAACTTGCCGCGACCCAAGGAGCATGGCGGGTGCGAGTGCCGCGGGTGCCGGACGAATGAGGGGCTGGGCACTCGGTAAGCTTTGCGAGTTAGGGTCGAGAGCGGGATGACCGCGAATAAGGGCCATGGTAGTTTCTCATATGTCCGCGACTCGCAGCCGATTGCACAGCGACCTGGTTCATCTAGGCGTTAGGCAAGGCGATATGCTGACGGTCCACGCCAGCATACGGGCCATGGGACAGGTGACTGGTGGGGGTAACGTCATTGTGCAAGCGTTGCTTGATGCTATTGGTCCTGCGGGAACACTGGTCGCCTACATTGATTTTGAGCCTTTTTTCGATGAGGCGGACGAGCTTGAGGTGCCGGTATTTGATAAGAGGATCGCACATACTGCTCGCGACCATGGAATCCTTCACGAGGTTATGCGAACTTGGCCCGGAGCAGTGCGAAGCGATCATCCCGATGCAGGAGTCGTAGCGATTGGCGCATGCGGATTGGATCATCGCTGCCCATCCCTTTCGACACGGCTATGGCGAAGGGTCATGTCGGCGCGGCGCTGTCTTTCTTGTTTGAAGGCGCGGACCTGGTGCAGTTCGCTATCGAGTGGATCGAGCGGCAATGCTTTTCCGCGCCTGAAAGAGAATAGCTAGTTCCCGTCGCAAAATTCAAAAAACCGCGCTTACTGACGTGCGCGGCTCAGTTTCGAGGTCTAACGTTGTCAGCGACTTACTGAGCCATGATCGTTTATGGGGACGTTGGCAATCGCCATTTGCGATGGAAAGCAGCTAGTGCGAGTGCCGGGCGTGTAGGGCAAGGGAGCATCGGGTGAAGACTTGGAGAGGTGCGGATGTGTTGAGGAACAGCCGATAGGGTTGTGGGAACGAGTCGGCGCGTTTAGGACCTGGATAACTCAAAAGCATCAGGAATTTGTGGCTGAGCGCCTGATCTCTTCTGAGGGGAAGGGGTTGAGAACAAGCGATCACGCTATACACTGGCTTCATAGCCGGGTGTGCTTTGCTGACGGCTATAGGAGAGGGTGAAAATGGCGATAAGGTTTTTAGAGGAGATAGCCTTTATTCGATGGCAGGAGATCAAAATATGAGTTGGGCTGCTCCTGCACCGCTACCGGTAGCATTCACCTTGGATGCTGAGTCAACCAGCGAGATAACCAGAATTGCAGGCGAAACCGGAGTTCCACCTGACCAATTGATGGGAATGGCTCTGCGTATGCTTATCATTGCGGTCGATGCAAGGAAGAGCCGTCGCAAGGTATTACTCACCTCCCAGTCTGGTTATCCAATTAAAGAGATCTTCATACCTGAGCACGTGTAGCCACCGGCGGCGGTTGCATGTACGAAGTTAAGCTCGCGCCAGCGGACGCGGTCATCCGACCGGTAAGAACACTTTCGCTTTTTCGATATTGGGCCATCTCTGTTTTGTATGTTGCCGCGTTTGCTATCGCGGTTCTTGCGCTGGGAATGTATCTGTTCTCTCCCGATTCGAGCTCTGGTTCCCATTGGAAAGCATTTCTGGGGTTATTTTGTGCTGGGGCCGGGTTCGGCGGCTACTTAAAAAATGTGGACCGCAGAGAGCGCCAGAATGTAGAACGAGAGGAGTCCTTTAATCTCCTCCGCGAGGAGGCCGTTCGCTATGCTGGGGACACTACACTTCAAACTCGCTATCAGACACTACTGGCGAAGCGAGCGGGCTTGAAGGTTGAATAGCCAGGCAAGCTGGCCGCGCCAAAAAAACATGAAAACCAGATCTGTTCTTTGCGGGTTGATTGGCGGATTCGTTGGCGCAGCCGTGGCAGCAGGGACAACGAAGACAGCGCAACGTTCGCGAGTCGCCGGGGCTGCAATGGGTGCGGCCGCTGGGGTGGTTGCGGATTGGATTACGCAGGTACCGGGGCGCGTGGCTACGCTGGAAGGCTTGATGCCGAAAACGCAGGTCATCTCTTCTTACAGCCAGGTGGTAAAGCCTACGCCATCGTCGCTATTTACCGATCGCGGGAGCGGCACGGATTTCGAAACACGCCTGTCGTCGGTTGATGGTCATTTGACACCGAACGATCGTTTCTTTATTCGAAGCCATAGTCCGACTCCAGAGATCCGCGTGGACGCATGGCGCCTTCGCATCGAGGGTACGGGGGTGCGAACACCAGTAAACCTGACGTATGAAGAGATCAGCGCGATGCCGCAGACTACCGTAACCAGAGCCATTGAGTGCGCTGGAAATGGGCGTCGATTCTATAAGGAACATTTTGGCGTGGAAGGGGAAGGCGGGCAGTGGCGGACCGGAGCAATTGGCTGTGCCGAATGGACCGGAGTGAAGTTACGGCACGTTCTGGAGCGCGCTGGATTGACGGGTGGCGCGCGCGATGTGATGCCGGAAGGCCTGGACGATCATCGCGTGAGCCGCCCGATGCCGGTGGAAAAAGCGCTGAGGGACGATACGCTGCTGGTCTTGAAGATGAACGGCGAGACGTTGCCGCCGGATCACGGATTTCCGGTGCGTGTGCTTGTCTCGGGTTGGGTGGGTACGGCAAGCATCAAATGGCTAGGCCGCATTCAAGTGGCTGAGGAGCCGCTCTACTCGCCGTACAACACGATGGAGTACATCATGGTTGGACCGCATTACCGCATGCAGTTTCCTTCGCTGGGACCGCCGATTACTGAGATGCCGGTTACGAGCATGATCGATTTGGACTGGCCGGCTAAGCTGGGCGGTGACAGCGGTGTGGTTCGGGGGCGCGCCTTTGCCGGCGAAGGAACGGTGCGCGAGGTTGCTTATAGCGTGGACAATGCGCCGTGGCAGAAGGCTGAGTTGCGATCGCCGAACATTGAAGGAGCGTGGGTTTGCTGGCAATTCAGTTGGAAGCCGGCGGCTGGAAAACACGAGATTCGCGTGCGGGCAACCGACGAGCAAGGCCGCAGCCAACCAGAGTCCGTGCCGTGGAATCATCACGGCTATCTTTACAATGGGGTTGTGGCACATCCGGTCACAGTCTCGTGAGGATGGACGCGCGATGCTGAAACGTTGGCTTGGTTCGGGAATGTTGGCTGCCGCTATCAGTGCCGTGGGCATCAACAGAGCAGAGAAGATCGAGAAGAGACTGGCTGGGGGTAAGGCTCTTTCGGTCCGAGGACTTATAGCCCGGCACACAGTGATGGCTGCGATTATGCTCGCGATGAAGCAGCGCCGGTCCAAAGCTAACTGAAGCGTGCCGGGGCGGCAGACGTCGCGACTGAGGAAACGTTATTGCTGCTGGGGCGGAGCGGCGGATTGACTCTGCTGAGCGAACTCTTTCATGAGCGCCTGCATTTTAGGCTGCATCTCTGTCGCAATGCGTTGTTGCACAACTTGACCGGCTTCTGTCATGAGCTGAGGCGTCTTTGATACCATGGCCTGCCCGGCCGGAGATTTGTAGAAGGCGAGAATGCCGTCAATCTCCTCCTCCGTGTACGTGTTGGCATAGAGGCTGACATATATAGGTTTCAGCTTGTCCCAGGACAAGGTTTGCATCACGAGTTGCATGACCTTGTCCTGAAACTCCTGCGCTGTTCTCTGCTGCTCCGGACGTAGTTTGACGCCGAGCATCTGTTGGAACGCCGCCGACTTGACTTGATTGCCGGCGATGGCGAGGCTTTGGCTCAGCAACTCGTCCAAGTGAGCAGCCTTGAACATTTCTTCGATTTTAGCTGTCTTGGCGGCTTCATCAGCGTGCGCCAGGAAGGTACCGCCAAGTAGGCAACTTAGAAAGAGAAACTGAAGACGTTTCATACGCGGATAGTGTATCAGCGGTTCGCAGCGGGAAAGCTAGTATCAATCGAGAGCTTTGTCCGGTACCGTTTGTATATGTCTAATCCTTGGCTGAAAATTCCGCTGGATGACTACGAGGCTCATATGCAGTCCCAAGCGGTTCAGCAGGCGGACGCTCTGT
>CAXUCT010000323.1:3963-5520 GCA_964249415.1 uncultured Bryobacteraceae bacterium
GTCGCGGTGTTGGGAGTGGCAGGAGGAAATGGGCTGGAGCAGATCGACCCAACGATCACGCGACGGGTATGCGGAATTGATGTGAACCCTGATTACCTGGAAGCAGTGAGGGAACGGTTTCGGGGTCTACCTGGATTAGAGCTTCACTGCCTGGACCTAAGCCGGCCGGTTGTCGAATTCGTTCCGGTTGAGTTGGTCCACGCCGCCTTGATCTTTGAGCATACGGGACTGGAGGGGTGCCTTGAGAACGCGGCACAATTGGTGGCAACCGGTGGGAGTTTATCAGCGGTGCTGCAACTCCCGAGTGAACAACAGGAAGCTGTGGGCGTGAATTCGCGCGCGTCGATTCAGAGTTTGCGCGAACTGTTCCGTTTCATTGAACCGGGGCACTTCGAGAAAGAACTTGCAGGGCATGGATTCGAGCTGGTGCAGAGAGCGCAACGGCCGCTAGCGTCGGGGAAGGGATTCTGGATGGGTGTTTTCAGGCGAGTTGATGAGTAAGATCCAGAGCATGTGGGAATTGGTGAATCCATTAGCATTCAAAGTGTTTACCATGCCACATCCGAGCACGGAAAGGGCGAAGTGCCGGCGAAGAAGGCTTGCCTCAGGCTCTCCGTGTTCACTCGGCACGTGCTTTCAGCGCTGCCGGAGTGTCTATAAGTTGCGGGCAGTACTAAAACGCTATTGTGTGGGGCGCGCGTCCTTTGCGCAGTATCGTGGAAGAGGAGAACTGGATGATCTTAGTTCGAATAGTAATGTTGAGCTTAGCCTTGGTGGCGTTTTCAGTTGCGCAGAGTGCTGCGCCGGCACAGGACGGAGCGCCGGAGCAGAGCGCGGCTTCGAGGCAGAATGGTGAGCCAGCCGACCGTTACCGCCAGGCCCAGGATCACCAGCAGTTAGTTGAGCTGCTGGGATTTGAATGGACAGGCTCGCGCTTACCGACGGCTTCTCTCATTCGGTTATCAGGCTTAAAGGTAGGGCAGAAAGTGAACTACGACATTCTGAACGATGTCTGCAATAAGCTCACCTCTACGGGGTTGGTATCAGCGGTGGACTACGCGTACAACGTTCAGCCGGGTAAGCCCGGCGTGGTGGTGTCTTTCAATGTATGGGACGAGAAGCCGCTACTGCCGGCCACCATCTTCCCGCAGGAGAATGCGCAATTGCTTTGGGGATGCCTGGAGGCAGCCGATCCAATTTTCACGCATGAACTGCCTAATACCAGGGCGGCGCTCCACTTCTATGCCACTAATCTTGACCGTTGTCTCGAGAACGGCAGCCAAAATAAGGACTATTACACTCACGCGACAACGGCTTGCGATGTAAAGGGACAGGCGACCAAGATCGTGTTCGATATACGGCGCAAAGAAGCCAAGTCGGCATCAGCGCGGTAGTCTCCTGGTAAGGATGAGGAGATAGGAGGCGGTCTGAATGGTAAGCGACAGGGCGAGCGCGATATAAAACCAACGTTCGTTCAAGGTGAAAGCGAGCGTCAAGAGCGTGGCAGCAAAGCACCATTGATAAGCTTCTCGACACAGCGCCGCTAGCCAATTTGGC
>CAXUCT010000324.1:0-1939 GCA_964249415.1 uncultured Bryobacteraceae bacterium
GCCGGTGCGCTACGTGGTGCCGCCGATCTTTTCGGGCTTGTACGTCCGTCCGAATGAACTGGCGGTGGAGCGTCCTTACATCCAGCACCACATTGAGGCGACTCGGTCGGCCTACGGGCTGAATCAACGGCTGAAAGAAACAAAGTTCGAAGCGGAAGCGGAGATTCCGCTGGACTACGCATCGCATAAGCCGCTGCTGGACAACGTGCGGCTGTGGGACTGGCGTGCCTTTCACGACACGATCTCACAGATACAGCCGTTGCGGCCCTACATTTATCAGGACACCGACGTGGACCGTTATCAGATTGACGGGCAGATCCGGCAGGTGCTGATTTCGCCGCGCGAGTTGGATATCCGGCAATTGGGTTCAGCAGGCGGCTGGATCAACACGCATTTGATGTACACGCACGGATACGGAATCGTGATGGCGGAGGCGAATCGGATTACGACGGACGGCCTGCCGCGGTTGTTCATCAAGAATGCTCCGCCGGAAGTGACCACAAAAAGCCTAAAGCTGACGAAGCCGGAGCTGTACTACAGCGAGATCGCGCACGAGCCGGTGTTCGTGGATACGGGGCAGCAGGAGTTTAATTACCCGTCGGGCTCGCAGAGCGTTTATACGACTTACAGCGGGACGGGCGGCTTTCCGATTTCGTCGCCGCTGATGCGGCTGGCTGCTGCGATCGAGTACGGCGACATGAACGTGCTCTTGACGAGCTATCTGTCGGGCAGGAGCCGCATGATGATTCACCGGCCGATCACCCAGCGGCTGCATACGCTGGCCGGATTTATCACGTGGGATGCCGATCCTTACATGGTGCTGACCGATGACGGGCGATTGGTGTGGATAGTGGACGGCTACATGGGTTCGAGCCGGCATCCGTACTCGCGCGAGTTGGTGTTTGACGATGGGCTCACGGTCAATTACATCCGCAACTCCGTGAAAGCAACCGTGGACGCTTACACGGGGGAGACGAACATGTATGTGTTCGATCCGGACGATGTCTTGATTCAGGCTTACTGGCGCTTGTTCCCAAACTTGTTTAAGCCGGCTTCGGCGATGCCGGCGGATCTGCGGCGGCATGCGCGCTATCCGGAAACGCTGTTTACAGTGCAGGCCGAGATCTACCGCACGTTTCACATGCGCGATGCGGAGTCTTTCTACAATCGCGCGGACTTGTGGGATTTGGCGAAAACGAATTCAAGGCAAGGCGAATCGGGGTCAGTCGCAGTGTCACCGACGTATGTGGTGGCGACGTTGCCGGGCGAAGTAAAGCCGGAGTTCCTGCTGATTACGCCATTCACGCCCGCGAACAAAGACAACCTGATCGGCTTTATGTCGGCGCGGTGCGATGGCGCGCATTTGGGCGAGTTGGTTTTCGAACAGCTTTCGAAGCAGAACATCATTTACGGGCCGATGCAGATTGACGCGCGCATCAATCAGGACCAGAACATCTCCAAGGACTTGACGTTGTGGAACCAGCAAGGGTCGCAGGTGCTACGCGGCCAGACGCTGGTGTTGCCCATCGACAACAGTTTTTTGTATGTCGAACCGATATATATTCAGGCGTCGCAAGCGAGCATGCCCCAGTTGAAGAAAGTGGCGCTGGCGATGGGCGATAAGTTGGCGTATGCGGATACGTATGAACAGGCGCTTTCGCAGTTGATTGCCTCGCTGGGAGGAACGGGTCCGTCGGCACAGGCGGCAAATGTGATGGCGAACGGCCAGAACGCGACACCTGTGAACCAGGGCAGTGTCAGCGCGAGCGGAGGAGCGCCGTCGAGTCAGGCAATAGCGGCGCTTCAGCAGATACGGGATCACCTGCAGCGGTACAAGGATTTGAGCGCGCAAGGCAAATGGGCGGAAGCCGGGCGCGAGTTAGACGAGATTCAACGTTTGGTTGGGAAGTAAGTTTGGGTTGAGGAGATGGGAATGTTT
>CAXUCT010000324.1:1949-5490 GCA_964249415.1 uncultured Bryobacteraceae bacterium
CGCCCTGGTTGTGGCGAGCTTCCTGTTGCCGCTGGCGACGATGGCGCAGGCGCCGGGCAGGCATCCAGGATATGGGCACGCACTGCAGGATTTGCGCTTTGCGCGCGCGGTGTTGGAGCGCCATGAAGGTTGGGGGCCAGTGGCGGAGGACCACCAGCGCGTTGTAATAGAGATCGAGCGGGCGATCGGTGAATTGAGCCGGGCGGCGACTGACGACGGGCGGAACCCGAATGCGGGGCCTCCGGTTGATATGCATTGGGAGCCACGCGACCGGATGCACCGTGCGATGGACGCGTTGGGTCGAGCGAGACAATCAATCAGCCGTGAAGAAGACAATCCGAGCGCGCGGGGCTGGCGCGATCGGGCATTCCGGCACATCGACATGGCACAGCGTCTGCTGGGTCATGCCATGGATAAGTGGCATTAGCGCTTAGGCGCAGAAGTAATTCTCAGCCCGCATCGCGGAGGGCGACAGCGGGGTCTACCCGCATAGCGCGACGCGCCGGGATGTAGGTGGCCGATAATGCGACTGCAAGCAAGATGAGAGCCACGGACGTAAACGTGATGGGATCAGTGGCTTTCACTCCATAAAGCAAGCTGGCCAACAGTCTGGTAACAGCAAAGGCAATCGTAAGGCCCGCGGCCACTCCCACGAGGGCAGGAGTCATTCCCTGCCGCAGGATGAGATTCAGGACGTGGTTTTTGCCCGCGCCGAGAGCCATGCGGATGCCCAGTTCCTGGGTTTGCTGCTCAACCGTGTAGGACATCAAGCCGTAGATTCCGATAGCAGCCAGAGTCAAAGCGATGGCGGCGAAGATGCTAAGCAGCAGCATGTTGAAATGCTGCCTCGCTACGCTGTCGGCCATCACTTCTTCCATGGTTCTAATTTTGGAGACCGGCATTTGCCCGTCGACCGCGCGAAATTCCCGCTCAATGCCGACTCGGAGTGAGTTCGGGTCCATGGAAGTGCGGATACTCCAGGCCAGCGGAATGGTGCTGTTCGCCAGCTGGGTTAAACCATCTGGGATCTGACTTTGCGGGACGTACATCACCGGCACGTCGGCGTCGCCGGGACCTGTCTCGCGGACATCGCCCACCACTCCGATGATCTGGCGCGGCAGATCTTCGAACTGCGGGCCCAAGCCTTTGGCGATGACCATTACCTGACCGACGGGGTTTTGTTTCGGCCAGTATTTCTTTGCCATCGACTGATTGATCAGCATGACCCCGGCCGAATTGCCTGCATCTGTGGTGGTGAACAAACGTCCACGCAGCAGAGGGATGCGGAAGACAGCGAAGTAATGAGGGGAGGCGAAGCGATACTGCTCATCGCCACTATACATTTGCCCAGCTTTTGGCTGTTGGCCGGCGATAGTGAACGGCAGGTCAATTTGAGTTTGCCCGGGGAGGCCTACTGAGACGGCAGCCGCATCGACACCGGGCAAGGATTCGATGCGGCGAATTACCTGGACTGAGAAGTTGCCGGCTTTGGAGGTGGTGGAATAGGAGCCGCCGGCCAGCGAGGTTTGCATGGTCAGTACGTGATGCGGATCGATTCCGGAATTAGATTTACTGAGGCCGGCAAAGGTTTGGACGAGGAGTGCAGCGCCAGTGAGCAGTACCAGCGCAAGCGCCATCTCCGCTCCCACAAGAACTTTTCGAGCGCGGTTTTGGCGGCGACCGGTTCCGGATCTGCTGCTGGCTTCTTTCAGAGTGGAGGAGACATCCGGCTTAGAAATATGCAGGGCCGGAAACAGACCGAAGACGATGCCGGTGAGGAAGGAGACGATCAGAGTGAACACGGCGATGCGCCAGTCGAGTAAAGAGAACAGGCTTTGCCTTTCCTCCGCGTCAGGTAAGCGGGGGATGTTGCCGGGAACAAGCAGCAGCAGGGCGCGCACACCCCAAGCGCCAAGGACGAGTCCAATAGCTCCGCCGAGGGAGGCTAGAATTACGCTTTCAGTGAGCAATTGACGAATGATGCGCTTACGACTAGCGCCGATGGCAGCACGAATGGCGAGTTCGCGTTGACGGCCTGCGGCACGAGCGAGCAGTAGATTGGCGACGTTTCCGCACGCAATTAAGAGAACGAAGACCACGGCGGCGACCAGAACGAGAAGCGCGGTTCTGACGTCGCTGACCACCGCTTCGCGCATGGGAGTCACGGCGACGCTTTCGGTCTTGTCCATCCATTTTGGATATGCACGGCGGAAGCGTTCCCCGAGAAGCTTCATCTCCGCACGAGCTTGTTCGGGTGTGGCGCCCTCTTTGAGGCGGGCGGCAACGGATAGAAAGTGGCCTTGATTGGTGCTGGCCGGATCCGCCTGAAGAGGAATCCAAACATCTGCCGGTGGATCAGCCACGAAGCTGGCTGGGATGAGACCGACGACGGTATACGGTTCGGCATTGAGCACGACGGTCTTGCCGAGGATCCGTGGGTCGCTGGCGAAACGAGTTCGCCAGAGCTTCTCATTCATGAGCGCGGCCTTGGGACCGTTGGGCGCGTCTTCAGAAGCAGTGAAGGTGCGGCCTCGGAGCGGACTGACACCGAAAACTTTAAAGAAATCCGCCGAGACGTGTAGGGCTTTGATCTGGACGGGACGGTCGCCCGTTGAGAGATTGAGTCCCGGTCCACCCTGATCGTAGAGAGTCATGGCGGAGAAGACGTTGTTGTTCCGCCAGACCATGTACTTGGGGATGGAGTTCGAGTAACCGTTTCCATTCGGGAACTGCCGACCCAGCCTCATGAGGCGATCGGGTTGGGGATAGGGGAGAGGCTGGAGAAGGACCTTGTTTACGACCGTGAAGATGGCGGTGTTCGCGCCTATGCCGAGCGCGAGTGCCGTGATGGCGATGATGGCGAAAGCGGGGCTCTGGCGCATCATTCGGAAGGCCTGGCGTACGTCGGCTAAGACAGATTCCATGGAGTGTATTACGGAGGAGCGGGGATGGGAGTTCCAACGATAGTATCTGATTCTATACCTTTTGCAGCACGGAGCGATTCTCGACAGGATGCAGCGAGCCTGATCGGCGAGTTCGCTTCCCAAGTAGTTGTTATGGGCATCTGGCGGGCAAGCTGGCGGTGGAGTCAATCGTGCGCTGCTGCGGAAGCAATTCACGATTGCTTCGAGTGACAAATCGTATGGCGGGCACGCTGGGGTTAGTGCTGTTTGCGCGGAAGAAGGAAGTGGGTTGGCTGTCGCCTAATCACAAGACGCGAACGGTTGGAGTGACGCGGGACGGAGTGCGTGGGCTGGATCAGCCGTAAAGGTAATGATCATGTTCGCTAGCACCATCGGCGGGTAGATGCTCAAAAACTTCGTCCGGCAAGGAATCCATTCGCCGCGAAAAAGCTTTCCAGAATGGCTCTGAGTTGTTTCCTGCTTCGAGCTCATGAGCTAGTACCTGCCGGGCGTACTCCTCCGCGGAAATGCCTTGCGCCTGAGCTTTCGCTTTAAGAGCGGCCTCTTGGTTGGTGGGAAGTTCAAGGATCAGTGTCATGGCTGTTCTGCTGGCGGCGTAGCTATCCGGCGAAGCCGGC
>CAXUCT010000325.1:0-5445 GCA_964249415.1 uncultured Bryobacteraceae bacterium
GTCGCCTCATCGTATGGATTCAGACGCAGCACAATTCCAAAGCGCCCCAGCAACGGTGCACTCAACAAGCCCTGCCGCGTCGTGGCTCCCACCACCGTAAAATGCGGCAGCTGGATCGAGTGCGTCCTGGCGCCTGGTCCCGTCCCAATCAAAATATCGAGCCGGAAATCCTCTAGCGCCGCGTAAAGAATCTCTTCAATATCCGGCTGCAGCCGATGGATCTCATCAATGAAGAACACCTGCCGCGCTCTGACATTGGTGAGAATGCCCGTCAGGTCCAGCTTCTTTTGCAGAATCGGTCCCGCCGTCTGATCCACCGCCACCGACAATTCATGCGCAATGATTCCGGCCAGCGTCGTTTTCCCCAGACCCGGCGGACCGCATAACAGCACGTGGTCCATTGCCTCGCCGCGCCGCTTTGCCGCCTCAATCGCAATCGATAGCTGCTCGCGAATATGCGGCTGTCCCGCAAAATCCGCCAGCTGCGTCGGACGCAGCGCCACCTCAAACTGGCGCTCGTCCTCCTGTGTTGCCGTCGACACCACTGCCTGCGCGCGCATTCGATTTTTACCTTAACGCATCAGCGCCATCGCTGCTCGAAAGAAGCCTTCGAACTCTTCCGGCGCGCCGCGCTCCTTCGCCTTGCGTACTGCTTCCTCTGCCGCCGGACGCGAACATCCCAGATTCCCCAACGCCGACAGTACGTCCCGCTCCAGCGCACTTCGCGAATGCCCCGCTTCCGCCGCGCCCGTGTTCCCTCCCGCGACGGCTTCCACAGCACCAACCTTATCTTTCAGCTCCAGCACAATACGCTCCGCCGTCTTCTTCCCTACCCCCGGAATGCGCACCAGCCGTTGCACATCCTCCTTACGAATCGCGCCCACTAAATCCGCCGTAGGCAAACCCGAAAGCACCGTAATCGCCAGCTTCGGCCCAATCCCACTCACCGAAATCAGCCGCTCAAACAGCATCTTTTCTTCCGCCGTCGCAAACCCGAACAACGCCAGCGCGTCTTCGCGAACGTGCGTATAAATGCGCCGCGCCCCTGTCTTTCCCGCATCCGGTAGCGCAGTGTAGGTCGAAATCGGAATTTGCACTTCGTACCCCACGCCCGCCGCTTCCACCACCACTTCATTCGGATGCTTCTCGATAACCGTCCCCCGCAGATGCCCAATCATATCGCCGGATCACCCATTATCGCGTCCGAACCCCGCCCCGCGAACGCCAATCAAAGAAAGACTTCTCCCTCTAGCGCCATCCAAGACACGAATCTTCTGCCCGGAGTAAACACTTGAAATATGTACTAGCGCTAGATCAGGGAACCACCAGTTCCAGAGCGATCCTATACGATCGTCAAGGCGTTATCTGCGCCGCCGCGCAGCGCGAGATCGACCAGATCTATCCGCGCCGCGGCTGGGTGGAGCATGATCCCGAAGAAATCTGGGCCTCGCAGATGGGTGTTGCTGCGGAAGCTCTCAGCCTCGCCTCCGCGCTCCCGCGCGATATCGCTGCGCTCGCTATCACCAATCAACGCGAAACCACCATCATTTGGGAGCGCGCCACAGGCAAGCCCATTTCAAACGCCATCGTCTGGCAAGACCGCCGCACCGCGTCCATTTGTGACGGTCTTCGCGCGGGAGACCTCGAGCAAACCACCCAACAAAAGACTGGCCTGCTCATTGACGCTTACTTCTCCGCCAGCAAGATCATGTGGATACTGGACAACGTCAGCCACGCGAGAGAAAAAGCCGAAGCCGGCGAGCTCGCGTTTGGAACGGTTGACTCTTGGCTGATCTGGAATCTCACCGGCGGCAAGCTCCACGCCACTGACGCCACAAACGCTTCGCGAACCATGCTGTTGGACATCCACGAATGCACCTGGGATAAGCATCTGCTCAATGACATGCGCATCCCCAGCTCTCTGCTTCCACAGGTCCACCCGTCAAGCGCGCCATATGCTCGCGTATCCACACCTCTCAGCCTGCAAGATGTCATGATCGCCGGGGTGGCGGGCGATCAGCAGGCCGCCTTGTTCGGACAGGCCTGCTTCCATACGGGCATGGCCAAGTGCACCTACGGCACCGGCGCGTTCCTTTTGCAAACCCTCGGCCCTGAAGCCAAGCTATCCAACAATCGATTACTCACAACGGTCGCCTGGCAGAAAAACAACGGGCTCCATTACGCCATGGAAGGCAGCGTCTTCACGGCCGGTTCAGTAGTCCAGTGGCTCCGTGATGGCCTCGGCCTCATCCGCTCTTCTAACGACGTAGAGCAGCTTGCTCTCAGCGTTCCGGATAACGGTGGCGTCTATCTCATTCCCGCCTTCACCGGCCTTGGCGCTCCGCATTGGGACCCGCATGCGCGCGGCACAATCTTCGGCATCACGCGCGGAACGAACGCCGGCCACATAGCGCGTGCTGCTCTCGAAAGCATCGCTCATCAAGTGGCGGATCTACTCGATGCCATGCAACGCGACTCAGGCATCGCCCTCACGGAACTGCGCGTTGATGGCGGCGCCGCACGCAACGACACGCTCATGCAATTTCAAGCCGACCTGCTCGGCATTCCCGTGGTGCGACCAGCCGTTACCGAAACCACGTCTCTCGGCGCCGCGTATCTGGCCGGTCTCGCCGTCGGGTTCTGGAAAGATATGGACGAGATCGAAAAACTTTGGAAGGCGGACAAAACCTTCTATCCCCGCCGTAACCCGAACGAAGTGTCCGCCCAACGCGCCCGCTGGCACCAAGCGCTCGGACGCTCCGGAGCTTGGAGCGAGCCTGACGGCCCCGTCGATAACTGACGGTCGCACCGTAGGCGGATCCCCAACCCAACTGTCCGTTTGGGAACAGCGCTCTTTCGTTCTTGCAACGCCCCGTATTTGCCTCGCCCGCTCTGGCCGAGCCTTTCCGGGCTTCTAAAGCTGGCCCCAGGCGTGCTTAACTAGAGCGCGTGCTGCAAGAGTTCTCGTTCGCGCTGCGCCGGCTCCGAAAGTCGCCTGGCTTCACCGTCCTTGCCTTTCTCACCCTAACATTGGGAATCGGGGTCACCACCGCCGTATTCACGCTGGTTGATTCCGTGATCCTGCAACCGCTCGCCTACCGCAACAGCGGTCAACTCGTGGTGGCATGGGAACGAGTCAAATTCCTCGGTCCCAGCTTTCATTATACCGGTCCCAGTCCGCGGCATGCCGAGATCTGGCAGCAGCGCGCCACCACGTTCAGCAGTTTGTCTTTAGCGCGGCACGGCGCCACTGGATTTACATTGGGCCACGAGCATCCGCGCCTCACCGGCGTCCTGATCGCTACGCCTAATCTGCTGGACACTCTTGGAATCGCGCCTGTTCTCGGTCGAAGTCTCCGGCAGGATGATGCGGTGAAGGGCCGCGATAAAGTCGCCCTGATCACTTTTGACCTCTGGCGAAGCGCATTCAGCTCCCATCCGGATGTCATCGGGAAAACCATCCGGCTAAGTGACACGCCACTCACTGTTGTCGGTGTCCTCCCGCCGCAGTTCCAGTTCCCGTCGGTCTTTGGAGCGTCACGAAGCCGTAACACCACCATCGCCACGCAAGTTCTCACACCGGCCGTTATCAATCACGACCATGGCTTTGGCTGGAACAGTGACTACGGAAATTGGACTGCAATCGGCCGCCTGAAGCCGGGCGTCACCGTCCGCCAAGCCCAGGCGCAGCTCGACTCTCTGCAGCAGGAAATCGTCCGCGAAATGCCGCCTTCCCAACGCGACGATTCGCCGAACTCGCTTCTCGCCTATGTGCAGCCCCTGCAAGAGGCGGTAGTGGGAGAATCTCGCAAAGGTCTATGGCTGCTACTTGCCGCTGTGGGCGGTCTGATGTTGATAGCCTGTGTCAATCTGGCCAACGCGCAGCTCGGCCGTGCGATCTCGCGTGAGCGCGAAACGGCTGTCCGTAGCGCGTTAGGTGCTTCTCAAGGACAACTCCTCCACAGCCCGCTGGCCGAAAGCCTGCTGTTGGCAGTAGGGGGAGGCGCCACCGGTCTCCTGTTCGCGACACAAATCCTAGACCTGTTTCAGCGCTTGACTCCCGTCGCTTTACCGCGCATGGCCGAGATCCACATCAACGGTCCGGTTCTGATTTTTGCGGCTCTCCTTACGCTCGCCTCGGCAGTCCTCTTTGGACTCGCACCTACGTTGAAACTTCTGACGGTTGATCCCCAGGCTGCGCTGCAACAGAACAATAACCGCAGCGCAGGCAGCCGGGGGAGCAGCCAGGCGCGCTACTGGTTGATTGGCGTTCAGGTATTTGCCTGTACCGCGCTGCTGCTTGTGACCGGCTTGCTTACCAGCAGCTTGTGGCATCTTCTCACGGGCGACAAAGGTTTCTCCTCCGCGCAAGTCACCGCAGCACAAGTGGAACTACAAAATGCCGGTAATGCGGAGGATTTCCGCCGCCTCGCATTCGACGATGCCGTCTTGGACAAGCTGCGCAGCCTGCCTGGCATCGATTCCGCCGCTCTCCTCAGTGCCATGCCGCTCGAGGGTGAATCCTGGATCGATGGCATGGAGGTCGCCGGAACTCACTCCAAGACCCCTCCTCTAGCGAATTGGCGTTGGGTAAGCCCAGGCTACTTCGAGACGATCCGCGAAAAGCTGATAGCTGGACGCTCTTTTAAGGAGCGTGATCGGAACCTGAACTCCATCATCCTTTCCCAAGCCGCCGCTCGCGCCGCCTTTGGCTCACAATCGGCTTTGGGAAAGCACATCAATCATAACGGCGCAGTCTATACGGTAATCGGAGAAGTGGCCGACGCGCGCAACAATTCACTTAAGCAGCCGCCGGCGAACATGGCCTATCTTCACTACAAAGACAATCCACCCTACCACTCATTCTTCCTGGTACGGAGCACTTTGCCTATTAGCCAACTGGCTAATCAGATGCGCGCCGCGATCTGGACTGAAGATCCGGCCGCGACGGTCGCTCGTATCAAGACTCTCGACTCCCAGGTGAACGACTCTCTAGCCCCTGAGAGATTCCAGACCGTTGTGCTGCTCAGCTTCGGCTTCTCGGCACTTCTGTTAGCCATGCTCGGCATCTACGGCGTCCTATCGTATGCGGTCGCTAACCGTACACGGGAGATCGGTGTTCGCATGGCGCTAGGAGCCAATCGCAAGAGCATCTACTCGCTAACCGTGGCGGAAGCCGCATCCCCCGTCCTCATCGGTTTAGCCACGGGTTGGGCGGCGAGCTTGGTTGCGGGACGATTCATCGGCTCCTTTTTATACGGAGTGAAACCGTCCGATCCGCTTGTAACGGGCACTGTCTTTTCCTTGTTCCTCGCGGCCGCCATTCTCGCTGCCTACCTGCCTGCCCGCCGCGCAGCTTCTGTAGATCCGATGCAGGCGCTGAGGACCGACTAGTGGCCTGTCGCGACGACAACGTTCGTATGTGCGCTACCTGAAAACTGAGCC
>CAXUCT010000326.1:0-4775 GCA_964249415.1 uncultured Bryobacteraceae bacterium
ATCGGCCGGCCGGCGTTTTCGAGATGGGTAGAGACGCAACGCGCTCTGACGCTGCCAGCGTAGCATACCGTTCCAAGCGTTTTCTTGTAACTTATTGACGGTGATGAAGATATGGGTTGTGATTGACCCACGGGCGGGGCGCACAACGGAGGATGAAAAGGGGGTCAGAGCTGCGCTATGCTGCGGAGGCCGGGAGCACAGCAGGCGACGGGCTTGGTGGCACGGATGAAAGCGCCCATGAATTTGCCGGCCACGACGGGCGCGATTACGTCGACGTCTACGCCTTGGCCGGCGAGGAACTGACGGGCATCTTCGACGTCGTACACGCGCGTGGGTTCGATTACGATTTCGGCAAAGCCGGCTTTCGTGAGCTTGTCCGTATATTCCACATCCTGCATGGCTCCGGCGACGCAGCCCACCCATAGCTCGATATTGCGGCGAATCTCGGCGGGGACTTCGCCACGCACGACCACATCGGAGACAGCGAAGCGGCCACCGGGTTTGAGAACGCGGAAGGCTTCGCGCAGGACTTGATCCTTGTCGCCGGACAGGTTGATGACGCAGTTGGAAATGATGACGTCCACGCTGTTACTGGGAAGCGGGATGTGTTCGATTTCGCCCTTGAGAAATTCAACGTTCTCCACGCCGGCTTTGCGCTGGTTGTCGCGCGCAAGGGCGAGCATGTCGTCCGTCATGTCGAGGCCGTAGGCTTTGCCGGTGGGGCCGACACGGCGGGCGGAGAGAAGCACGTCAATGCCGCCGCCCGAGCCAAGATCGAGGACTGTTTCACCGGGGTTGAGGGTGGCGAGGGCGGTGGGATTGCCGCAGCCTAGGGAGGCTTTCAATGCCTCTTCCGGGATCTGGCCTGCCTCCGCTTCGTCGTACAGGTTGGAGGTGATGGGGTCGCAACAACCGTCGGCCAACGCGGAGCCCCCGCAGCAGCCGTTCGCGCCGCCGCTGGTGACGCGGCGCGCGGCCTCGCCATATTTCTCTTGGACAATTTGTTTCAGTTCCATGGGTGGTTTCCTTTTCGGTTACTTGCAGAGACGGACGATTGCTTGCGGCTCAATGGCCTTGTTGCGAGTGCAGCATTCGGCATAGAGGAAGCCGAGCAGTTCCCCGAGCGCTTCGGTATTGGCGGTATACCAGAGAAAGGTGCTTTCGCGGCGCACATTCACCAGGTCTTCATTTTTGAGTTTGTCGAGGTGATGAGAGAGCGTGGAGGCGGGGATATCGAGTTCCTCGCCAATGTCGCCAGCGATCAGGCCATCCGGATGCGCGGAGAGAAGCAGGCGCATGATGCGAAGGCGGGGTTCGGTACCCATGGCGGAGAACATGTCGGCATAGCGGACCACGTCCGGTTGTTCTTTGGCTTTAGCCATCAGTCGCATTCCTCCCGGTCCCATGCTTCAAGCAAACAGAGCAGGCAGCCGT
Organism: uncultured Bryobacteraceae bacterium; assembly: GCA_964249415.1. Lineage (GTDB taxonomy): Bacteria > Acidobacteriota > Terriglobia > Bryobacterales > Bryobacteraceae > Bog-105. Next base: position 1,435 of record CAXUCT010000326.1, read on the forward strand.
CGCCGGCCTGTTTGCTTGAGCTCGTCAAGAGCGGCTTCGGTCACCACGGCATCCACGGAGGATTCCTGGCAGGGTTGAGAAATGGGGGCGGTCTGGAGGCGGGCCGACGGCGACTGGGCCTGAGCGGTTGTTGCGCGTTCCATATTTCTATAATTGCCGAAATAAGAAAACTTGTCAAGCGGGAGCTTGGCCACGTTGTTGAGGAGGGACGCCAAGCGTTTGCAACTGGATGCGGCCGCGATTCTCAGAGGGACAAACCGTGCCGGTCAGGACTCGGCGCAGAAAAGGAACAGTGATGCGAGCCCATTGTCGGATACCGGATAGGTGGCGGACTGGATTGCACATCGATAATGCTGCTCGCGCCAGGCGCGAGTAGTCTCAGTTAGGCCATTCACATGTACGCTTAGCGCGTTAGACGGCCAACGGGGTGAATTTACTTGTCCCCGAACTTTTCCATCCTGGCGGACGTTCGAGCGAGGAGCTGACTGGACAATGGCTCGCCGAAACTATGTTCCTGACGGTATGAGCGGACCGTCTTGCTGCAAGTGCTGTTCGTGTCTGCTTGATGGACTATTACGGGTTGGTACCGTCGATTTTGAGAATCGTGGCTGTAAGCACAAAGTCCTTTTGAACTTTACAAAGATAAGCCCTAAACTCTACTCGGCGAGCCGGCTCATTGATGTGCTTCACTTGAAGACCTACAAACCAGAAGTAGTCGTCTTCGGCTGATACCTTAAACGCCAGTGCTTCGTCGACCTCAACGAGATAATCGGGTGCAAACAGAACAAACTCGTTGACCCCGGTGGCTATCGTCTTTGGGCCCTTTCGCAATACTGCGCCCCCGAGATCCAGCATTGTCTTCACCCCAACGCGAGTGTTCTTCAATTGAGGCTCGTCTGGCACTTCCCATTTGTTTATCTCTAATGGCTGTATCCGCAGCTTCCAAAGAGTATCGAGCTGTAATTCCTTGTAGTCGCCAAGCTCTATAGTGACGTCTTGAACAACAAGCAACGGCTGTGCCCAGGGACTTTTCGATTGATCCTGCGGGATGTCAAAGATTCGTGATATCGTCTCGAGTTTCCGATGCTCCGACACGACGGGCTGGGTGCTTTTGTCCCTAGCCTCAGGTTGCTGCTTGCTTGTTTCGCGAGTGACATACTCCGCTCATAGCGGCGCTTTCCTGATCATGAGATAAATAAGAATGGTAAGGCCGAACAAGTTGATCGCATCCGCCAGAGCTACCGGCATAAAGAACGTTCCTATGCTTGGGTGTCCAGACGCGGTTCTCATGAAGTCCAAAGTGCTTAGGGCCGAGATCACGGCCCAGAGCTTCTGCCATCCAATCAGTAGGGCTGCCCCACAGATTTGCGCGATACTCTTGATCCGGGATTTATCCATCCTGCTGCTCAATTTCTCAGGACCAAAGTAACAATTACCGGATTCAATGCGCATGAGCACTGACCACGGTACTGATTCAGTCTGTTCCTAATTTATCCGGAAAGTTTCCGATTGGCGACGCGTGCTCAGACGTCACCCAGGGAATAAACCTAGGGTGTAGGTACCGGGAACCAAGCCCGAATTAGTGAGCCTTTATCGTTATCCCGATTCCTCGGGCCAGACATGACAGCCGACCTAAGGAGCAGACGACTACTTGAACGTCACGCTGAGATTGGGCAGGTAGACAGCTACCGGATTATCATCACTGATGTTGCTTTCTGTCAGCAGGTTCTTAACATATTCGGCAAGCGTCTTTCGTGCTGACTCCAGATGGTCAGCTACCATGTAGCTGTCGCCGGTGTCGATTGTTATTGTGCGCCCTTACGATACGTCAAAAGGGATACTCCTGTTTTTATGTATTAGCTGAATCGTAGGGAGAAGGAAGGCGTGCCGAACACCAAGTTCGTAAAATGCGTTCGGGTTGTGAAACGATAAATCGGCCACGCATACTTTAGCGTTGGCCAGATGCTCGAATACCTGCTTCGAGATGATCCCGCTCTTCGCAATCTCGTCGGCCCTAATAACAGTGAATCCCTCTTTCTCGAAAACTGGTCTAACAACATGCTTGAGCATCATGTCGGCGTGTCTTCTTGGCTCTGTGCCCTCATCCCCGATAGGCGTGATGTAGAAGCAAGTCTTCTCCCATCCTCCAACTTGGGCCGTCTTTGCGCCGCCTGCACTCTCTCGTGCAGACTTAGGTTCTATTTCAGCCTCAGTAGGTTGTTCGGCAGTCGGAACGCCCCTTAATCCCACTACGGGGGGATTACCCTCGCCTTGGTCTTCGAGGATTCCAGAATATTTTCCGTTGGCGAGTATGATCTCGATGGCCTCCTTCGTTCGTTCGCGAGGGACGTTGAATCGATCCTCCAGAACGTTTCCGAGATGCGTTGTTGGAGGGATAGGGTGGCCATTGTAGTCAGTGAAGAACTTGCTCAATACTGTCGGCGTCAGAACTGCCTTGATTTTGGCTTCCTGGCCTTCTCCGGGGATGTTCTCAGCAACAATCTTTCGTCCCGTCTCAGCTAACGAGTACTTCCTGTTCTGACTTGCTCCTTCTGCGTTAACAATTCCGTATGAGACAGACGACCAAACCAAATACTTAAAATTCACGTTGTTGCGTGTAGTACCCATGGCTTTCGCAAGTTCGTCGAAGGAGGTGCTTTGCCCGGCAAAGATACTGCGCAACGTGGTAGCGACCTCCACAGAAAGCTCGAGTGATCTACGGGGCAGAGCCTCTGCGGAAACTCTATTCGCTTGGGCATCCGCAGCTTTCACCTTTTTAGCGATACGCTTCTTCGCTGAAGGAGTTTTTGCCATAAGATCATCTCCGTCTTCGGAAATTTGTTTTAAGCATACAGGAATAGACGACGGTGGAAAGATGCTTGCTTAACCTTCAACCGGATGTGCGTGGCATTTGGTATCAGCCATTGGACATACAATACGCAAACCCCAGATGTCGTGCTCATGTACCAACTCGCTAGCGGTCGGCTAACAGGAAGTGACCACTTGGACGTATTGTCGGCTACGCTCCCGATGCCTCTAAGAAGGCCGGTTTAGACACGTTCAACTGAGAATCCTGAGACGCTCAAGCGGAATAGTGTAGTCCCGACGTACGCGCCTAAAGCGTATCGGCCGTCATTGCAATTACGATTCGTAGCAGCCTATGGGTAAGCCGCGCAAGGCTCGCGCGTGATGGATGTCCGGAAGCTCGCAAGCCGTCGTATTGTTGGCGGCGGGTAGGGATTTCGTCAACTCGCGAAACCGCTTGCTAACGCGCGCGGCTCAGTTCGAGGTAGCGCGGCTACCACCTAATGTGGTAGAACAACTACTACTGTGCCTAAGAA
>CAXUCT010000326.1:4785-5436 GCA_964249415.1 uncultured Bryobacteraceae bacterium
GGACATGCTGATTCTACGCGTGCTGCGCTCAGGGCCGATTCATGGACACGGCATTGCGAAATCGATTGAGCGCACATCCGACGACGCGCTGAAAGTGGAACATGGCTCTCTTTACCCGGCGTTGCAACGGCTGCTGCAAGAACGCTGGATCACGGCGGAGTGGGGCGTTTCAGAGAACAAGCAACGGGCCAAATACTACCGTCTGACACCGGCGGGGCGGCGGAAGCTTACAGCCGAGACTTCGCGTTGGGAGCGCTTTGTTCGAGCGATTACGGGTGTGCTGACGCCAGCGGAATCGAAGGAAGGCTGATGGGTTGGCGGCGGGAGTTCTCGAAGTTACAAGCGAAGTTACAAGCGCTGTTTCGCGGACAGAGGCCGGCGGACGATTTGGAAGAAGAGATTCGTTCGCACCTCCAGATGGAAGCGCGGGAGAACCTGGAATCCGGCATGTCGCAAGAAGAAGCGGATTATGCGGCCCTGCGGCGATTTGGTAACACGATGTTGACACATGAGAGGAGCAGGGAAATGTGGGGATGGCTTTCCGCGGAGATGCTTTGGCAGGATGTTCGTTTCGGGCTGCGCCAGTTGCGACGGAATTCCGGGTTTGCGGTGGTGGCCGTTCTTACATTGGCGCTCGGAATCGGCGCCACG
>CAXUCT010000327.1:0-5427 GCA_964249415.1 uncultured Bryobacteraceae bacterium
ACTCCACTCAAGACTGAAAAAGTTGCTGTGCCTCATGTGCGGCCGCGCAAACCCCGCTCTGCAGATCAACGGAGGCTCGATTTCTTAGGTCAAGAAGAGATCCTCGCGCTCCCTCAATCGAGCATCATATGCGACGCCCCCGTGGCTCCTGTTGCCCTGCGAGTGGAGGCTGGCCTTATCGATGCGGCTCTCATCGCCATCGGTTGCGCCTTCGTAGCCGGCGCGTCCGTCTGGGCAGGCGTCGAGCTCTCATTTGACAAGCACGTGTTGCTGTTTCTCGCCATGGCGTTCCTGACCGTCCCTCTCGCGTACAAGCTGCTCTGGACCTTCGTAGGCTGCGACACCATCGGGGTCCGCTTTGCCGGGCTGCGGCTGGTGGATTTCGATGGCAATCCGCCCTCACACGCCCGTCGCTACCACCGGTTCTTCGGCGCGATTCTCAGCCTGCTGGCTGCCGCCGTTGGCTTGATCTGGTGTCTGGTCGACGAAGACTGCCTCACTTGGCACGACCACATCTCCGGCACCTTCCTGACCCTCGCCGCTGATCACGACGAGTGAACTGATGCGGCTCGGCGGCCGCGCGGCATATCAAGCCGGAACTAACACCGCCGACATAGAACCCTTTGACTTCGGCATCCGCGGGTCAGCCCCGTAGCCGTGAATCTGCTGTTGCGCGAACTCTGCCGGCTGCCGTTCGCACGTGATCACCACCGTCTTCCCCGTGTTATCCACCTCAACGGCGTGCTGCAAAGCGCCTTCAGTCGATAGAAAAAACAGCTCTTGCAGCATCTCGATCACGTAGTCGTAGGTGTGCTCGTCGTCATCTAGCAAGATCACGTGGAATAAGCGTCCGTGCAGTTCGTCAGCGCTCTGGCGCACCGATGGACTGATGGTAGGAGAAACGGCGCTCTGCATTGTTTGGCGGAAATTTACCGGAAAGTCCAACTACTTGCTAGAATACTTCTTGTAAGTACCCATGGGGGCGCAACGGCTTCGACGGGATCGAATCGTTGTGTGAAGGCGTGTCGGGTTCCGAGCTCCCGTAAAACGATCGGAAAACAACAACTGCCAATAATCAGCAGTTTGCATACGCTGCCTAATTAAACTTAGGTGGTGCGCTTCGGTTAACGAGCCTGCGCGTTAGCTAGGGAGCGTCATTTTGCAGGATAGGCAGTAGGCTTCGGTCCGGAGCCGAGGGCCGAGATCAATCGGACTAGGTGGCTGCCGCTTTTGCCGGCTTTTTAGGCAGCCGCTGAAACACTAAGGCCGGATACACACGTAGTCTTTGCACGGCGGGCTTTTTCGGACGCGGGTTCAACTCCCGCCGCCTCCATAACCCTAAGGTACTTATAACGGCAATGCCGGGCGTAATACCTCTTCGTTCTCCCGCGAAGACATCTTCAGCGCCGGATTCATCGAATTTTCTTTTGTTGAAGCCTATGCCCGGAAAGAGAAATTAAGCTGACGTGCTCGAGTTTACCAGTGTCCTTAGGCTGTTCTTCTCGCAGGAATTAGCCTCGACTGTTCGGTTGCCGCGCCACTCCACAGTTCACTCCCAGTCCTCTTGCTTAAGGTTACCAATTCTGCCGAACTCACGATTGTTATGAGTGACCAGAATTGAATCACTCGCTAAAGCGATAGCGGCGATCATCAGGTCATTTGGTCCAATCGGTAGTCCGCGCCTTTCCAAATCTGCGAGAATTGCGCCATACGCCGCAGCTGAGCGATCATCAAACGACAATGAATTGAATACGCTGAAGAATCGGTTAAGGCGTGCGAGCGTGCGCTCCCCGACGCTGCTTTTGGATGCGCCGTACAGCAGCTCAGCTTTTACTACAGAGCACAAGGTTATGTCCTCGGGCCTTAGCTGCTCTGATCGCGTTTTTATCGTTACTGATTGGCCGTTCAGATACCGAATGCACGTGTTGGTATCCAGCAGATAGCTCAACGCAGAACCTCGCGGTCATCAAATACTCCTTGACTTCCGCGCTCAATAGGGTGATCTGGGAACGCTCCATAGGTCTCACAGAAGAAATCCTCAGGCCATGTCTTCGGGCGGGCTTCAACGGGCTGAACAACCACGATAACCTCAACATCGGTTTCAGGCAGGCCCGTAAGCAATCGTAAGTTTAGGACTCCCCCTGCTTCTAAGCGTGCCTTTACCGGAATTGTTAGCATCTTTGGTCCTCCGCTCTTTGCTTTTGCACAACAAATTTCTATTTATCGACGTTTTTCGCCCCTTGACGTTCCGCTGTCACACCAAGCGCAGCGGCAAACTTCGTCCGGGGTGGATCCAGGACCGGTTAGCTCGACGGGATGCCTCATGTCTTCAGTCTAACGAGGTTCCTTGAACTCTCGTGAATCGAAGCCACCGAATGGTGTCGCCAACTCACATCAGTTTTACGTAAGATGGATTAGCAGAAAGAGCGGAATCAGCGGCGCCCATTGAAATGCAAAAACAATAACTTGCCTGTTCTCAATCCCCCGAACTGACCAACTCCCGCCGCCTCCACAAGTTTTCACAATTGAGTCTTAGCATGATCGCAGTCCAAAATCATGCCATATGGGTACTCGGTCCTCCCTCATTCTCCCGCTCCTGTCCTTTCCCTATCCGTGAATTAACGGTGATTAGCTTGGCAGAAAGCCGTTCTGTGCGGGACGCTGATTAGGGGAAGACTTTACCCCGCAGCGCGGCGCTGGTCGGCTCGCCAGGAGAAATTGCAAGCTAGCGAGCGTGTGCTGGTGAATTTTAAACACCGACCCGGCTGAAACTGAAATTCTGAGGATTATGAATACGAGCTATCCGACTCTCCCATCTAAACTGGTCAGACTCTCTCCTGAAACTAGCGCGCAGCGGACTCCGCCGGCCGCCCCGAGCACCCGCATGGCAAAAGAGCCACGGCGGCATCCAATGCGCGTTTTTTCGCTTGTTGTAACTCTGGCCAGCTGCGCAATCGGGCCGGCAATGGCTCAGACCACCCCCAACTTTGGGCCAAACGTCACTATCATTACGCCCAGCATGACGCCCGCTGCGGTCAACTCAGCGTTAAACGCCGTAAACAACGAATCGCAATTCAGCACCAACCGTTATGCAGTGTTGTTCATGCCGGGTACCTACGGCACAACTGCAAATTCGGTGTATGCAGACGTCGGCTACTACGAGTCCGTGGCGGGATTGGGCCAGACGCCGGGACAGGTGACCATTACCGGTGGCCTGGTAGCGGACCAGCTGATTGATGGAAACATGACGCAGAACTTCTGGCGCTCCGAACAGAACTTTAGCCAAATCCCAGTGGGCGGAGAAACCTCCGGAACCCTGGACTGGGGCGTTTCGCAAGGCGCCTCCCTGCGCCGCATGAACATCGAAGGTAACCTCCGTTACGCAAACGTCAACTGCAACGAGTCGAGCGGCGGGTTTACCGCCGATACTGCCGTGACCGGAACCACCAACGCCTGCTCCCAGCAGCAATGGTATACCCGCAACGGCGTCATCCCGCCTAATAGCTGGTCCAGCTATGTATGGAACTTCGTCTTCTCCGGAGTGACCAATGCGCCGGCCACGGACTATCCAGGCGCGGCTCCAAACACTGCCATTACCAATCTCTCCACTACTCCCGTGAGCCGCGAGAAACCATTCCTTTACGTCGACAGCAGCGGCAATTGGAATGTGTTCGTGCCGACGCTCCAGACCAACTCCTCCGGCACCAGCTGGTCAGGCGGCGGCCTGGGCACCGGCTACTCTCTCGCGATCAGCAGCTTCTTCATCGCGCAGCCCTCCAACACGCTAGCCCAGATCAACCAGGCTTTGGCCGCAGGGCAGAATCTGATCTTGACCCCCGGCATCTATCAGTACTCGGGTTCCATTAACGTGACCAACTCAAAGACAGTGGTCCTCGGCATGGGATACGCGACCGTCGTGCCGCAGTCAGGTACCGCCGCCATCTCGGTAGCAGACGTGGACGGCGTGCAGATTGCTGGACTCATCATCGACGCCGGACCGGTGAATTCTCCTGTGCTTCTCGAAGTCGGCAATCCGGGCGCGACCAACACTAGTCACGCAGCGAATCCAACCTCGATCAATGACGTCTTTTTTCGTATTGGCGGTGCGACCGCCGGCATGGCCACCACTAGCCTGCAGGTGGACAGCGGCAACGTCATTCTCGACAATATCTGGGCCTGGCGTGCTGACCACGGCAACGCCGGCGCTTTCGGGTGGACCGTGAACACCGCTGCTCACGGCTTGGTCGTGAACGGCAGCAACGTCACCGCGCTCGGTCTCGCCGTAGAACACTATCAGCAGGCGCAGGTGTTATGGAACGGCAACGGTGGAGAAACAATCTTCTATCAAAGCGAGCTGCCGTATGATGTGCCCAGCCAAAGCGCCTGGATGAACGGCGCCGCCAACGGCTACCCCTCCTATGTGGTGTCAAGCGACGTCTGCACTCATGCGGCTTACGGCCTCGGCATCTACTCTTTCTTTACTAACGCTGTCGTGGAAGATAACGCCATGACCGTGCCCAATGTCACCGGCGTAAATGTGACTGACGTGGGCTCCGTCTTTCTCGGCGGCAGCGGACAAATTACGCACGTGATTAACGGAACAGGAGGACTGGCAAGCACAGCTAACGCCGGCACGCTGGTTCCGGTGCCCTCTTACGTGGGGAGCGGAACCTGCTCTGTCACTACGCCTGCCGCACCCGCGACACCGACCAACTTCCAGGCTGTGAATGAGCCGGCCCAGGGTTCCAATCCGAATCCGTATGTATCCCTAACCTGGAATGCAAGCACAACCGCAGGAGTGACCTACACCATCTATCGCGGAACAGGCTCAGCTACACCGGTCAGCATTCAGTCCGGCATCACAGCAACTAATTTCAACGACACGACGGTGGCGGGCAGCACCAGCTATACCTACTACATCGAAGCAGTCAGCAGCAGCGGCACATCTTCGTCGCCATCTAATAACGTCACGCTCACCACGGGCGCCGCAGAGGTGTCCGCGCCCACGAACCTGGCTGCGGCTGTTTCTGGCACACAGATCAACCTGAGCTGGACAGCAAGCAGCACCTCCGGCGTGACCTACACGGTGTACCGAGCGGTAGGCTCGGGCGCGGCGAGCAGCATTGCAACCGGCCTGGCGGGAACCTCTTACTCAGATACCACGGCTATCAGCGGCACTACATATACCTATGATGTAGTGGCTGTGAACAGTGCGGGCGCTAACTCCGGGGCATCGAACTCGGTTAGCATAACCGCAGGCTCGGGGTCTTCCGGCTCTTCTTCCGGAACCGATGTGGTGGCGATCGACGCCGGCAGCACTACGGCCGTGAGCAACTTTGCGGCAGACACCGACTTCTCGGGCGGCAGTGTTTATGCTCCCGGCCAGACGGTCACAGTGCCTGCTGGACTCAGCGGCGCGGCCCCGGC
>CAXUCT010000328.1:0-4999 GCA_964249415.1 uncultured Bryobacteraceae bacterium
GACGCGCGCACTCCGTCGTTGTCCTTACACCTTACCGCATGTTATTCTCCAGGTGACTCAACTCACTAAGTATGCAAGTGGAGGTTTTATTGAAGCGTCTCTTATTGTTTATTGCGGGAAGCGTTCCTTTGCTTTTGCTATTGATAACAGGTCTTCCCTTACAGGCGGACACGCTGGATGTCGGCGATGCCGGGACTTACAACCGTTTTCCATTTGGATTCGATAGCCGGCAGCCCACTAACTACCAAAGCGGCGCCGATTATCAGCAGCTCTACAGCGCGCAAGACTTTACTGGCTCTCCTCTCCTTATCGCGTCTTTATCTTTCGCAACTTCTTCCAGCAATTCAAATGTAGTCGCCGCCAGCTATTCACTTGATGTTCATTTAGGTGTCGCTGCTACGGCGGCCGATTCACCAAGCACTACCTTCGCGGACAACCGTGGCGCTTCGTACCAGGACGTCTACTCGGGCAACTATTCTTTTGTGCCGCAGAAAAACGACACGTTCGATTTCGTTTTGAATCTGACCAATCCATATTTGTACGATCCGGCGGCCGGTGATCTGTTGTTTGATGTGAAACTGACCGCTAGGCCGGTTTTCGCCGGGACCGTTCTCAACTTTGATGGTGATCTTTCCGATACTGACAGCCGCGTCTACAACGCCGCTTCAGGGGCGACCACGGGCTTTACGAATGCGTTTACGCTCTACACGGAATTTACTTATACGCCGGAAAACTCAAACCCGGAGCCTGCTCCTGAGCCCGCCACGGCGGGGTTGCTAGCCGCTGCGGTGTGGGCCCTCTGGGCGGCAAGACGCGGGAGCGGCTAATGCGGACGATCCTCTTGGCGATGTTGTTGTGTTTACCACTTGTGGCTGATACGGTGGTGGTAGGAGCGAACGACGGACCCGATAACGCGAACGGGTTTCCGTTTGGCACCAACGGCGGGGCCTCGGCCGGATTTTACGATCCGTTTGCCACTTTTCAGCAGCTCTACGGCCGCGGGGCCTTCCCTGGCGCGGTCACCATCACTGGTATTTCCTTTGCTTCGTCAAGTGGTCAAGGCGGTACGGGTGGGATATTCTCCGATGTTCTAACGTTGAGTCTCGGAACGGCCGTTCAGAATGTCACCTCGCCCGACGCGACTTACTCCGGGAACCGAGGGGCGGACTTCACTACCGTCTTCTCCGGCCCGGTTACCGCCTCGCTCACTGAGTCGGACAGCTTTGACCTTTCCTTTGCGTTTACCAAGCCGTTCACATACAACCCTGCCCATGGCGACTTGCTGTTTCAAGTAACGCTAGAAACACCTGTCAGCTATACAGGCAGTTTTCTTTACTTTGATGCAGGTAACTCCGGCGACGTAAGTGAAGTGTTCAACCCCAGTCCTTCCGCTTCTGGGAATGTGAACCCTGGGTACGGCCTTTTAACACAATTTACGTACACTGAATCGCCGGCGACGGCGCCTGTTCCTGAACCCGCCACGTTCATGCTGTTGTTTGCCAGTGGCGCATTTTTTTTCACACTTAGAGACCGGAGACTCCGATGAACCGCAATTTTTCAAGACGCTCGTTCCTGGCTGGGATGGCAGCGGCGCCTCTCGCTACTAGTGCCCGTTTGCAAGCTGCCGCCACAACCGGTCTTCCCTCGCCTGCCAAATCGGGAATACAGCACGTGGTGCTGGTAATGATGGAGAACCGCTCTTTTGATCACATCATGGGCTGGCTACCAAATGCTAATGGTAAGCAGGCTGGCCTTACTTTCAATAACAAGGCGGGCGTCCCGCAAAAGACGTTCCACCTCACCGACTATCAGAACTGCAACGATGCCGATCCGGATCATTCTTACACGGGCGGCCGCATAGAGTACAACAATGGCGCGTGCAACGGTTGGCTGGAGGCGAATTCAAGCGACAACTTCTCGATCGGTTATTACAACCAAAGCGATCTCGCTTTCCTCGGCTCGGCGGGGCCAGGATGGACAGCCTGCGACAACTACTTTGCAGGCATCATGGCGGAGACTTATCCTAACCGTTTCTATCAGCACGCCGGCCAGACCGATCGCATTGTCAACACAACGACGATTTCCACGCTGCCTACGATCTGGGATAATCTTGACGCCGCTGGTTACTCTGGCCGTTACTACTTTGGCGACGTTCCGTTCCTGTCCCTTTGGGGAACAAAATACGCTAGTATCAGCAGTCCGTCGTCGCAGTTCTTAATCGATTGCGCGTCCGGCAATCTCCCAGAAGTAAGTTATGTGGATCCGCGTTTCATAGATGAAGCAAGCGGCACGTCTTCAGACGATCATCCACACGCAGATATACGCAACGGCGAAAGCTTTTTAAACCAGATCTATACCGCGGTTACGACAAGCCCCAAATGGAAGAATATGCTGCTAGTTATTAACTTTGATGAATGGGGTGGCTTCTTCGATCACGTTCCCCCGCCGACTGCCCCTATCCCCACAGCTGATCGAGCGGCGGGGAACCAGGACGGCCGTCTCGGGTTTCGTGTTCCGGCGCTCCTCATATCGCCTTGGTCGGTTCGCGGCGCGGTTAGTCACACCCAGTTCGATCACACGAGCATCCTGAAGCTTATTGAGTGGCGTTGGGGTTTGCCTGCGCTTACGGTACGCGATGCGGGCGCGAACAATCTTGCGCTGGCACTGAACTTCAATCAGACGAACCTCAGCGCGCCTCCACAGTACAGCGTGCCTGCCGGGCCATTCGGGGCGGTCTGCAGTGCTGCGACGCTTTCGAATGTACCAGTCGATCTCAGCGATGAAGAGTACGAGTGGGCTCCGCTGCTCACGTTAGCTCATCAATACGGTTTTCCGGTCGATTAAAGAAGGACGAAGACCGCTTGCTGACGCGCGCGGCTCAGAAACGTGTCTTAGTTTTTACAAAGAGGACAAAATTATGATCCAGCGACTTACTGCCGCATTTGCGGCCTTGCTTTTATCAATAAGTTCCGTATCGGCGCAACAGTCGCCGCTTGCTTCTGTGCATCACGTTTTCTTAATTGTTCTTGAGAACAAAGATTACAACGAGACCTTCGGTCCGACCTCGCTGGCACCTTACCTGGCGCAGACGCTTCCTGCTAAAGGTGAACTCATCGAGAATTACTACGGTATTGGACACAACAGCTTGGTCAACTACATGGCCATGATCAGCGGCCAGGCGCCCAACACTACCGCGCAAAGTGATTGCCAGATCTATCAAGACTTTGCTTCCGCCGGCATTACCGCGGCTGATGGGCAATTGGTTGGGCAAGGCTGCGTCTTCCCCAGCGGAGTAACTACCGTGGCGGACCAGTTACAAGCCGCTAACTTGACTTGGCACGGCTACATGGAAGATATGTCTTCCCCTTGCCTTCACCCCGCTCTGAACTCGCAGGACACAACCCAATCGGCTCGATTCGGTAATCAATACGCGGCGCGGCACAACCCGTTTGTGTATTTCCACTCGATCATCGACTCTGCTTCCTGCGCTAAGAATGATGTGCCATTGACCCACCTAACGAGTGACCTGCAAAGCATCGCCACTACGTCGAATCTCACCTTCATCACGCCTAATCTTTGTCACGATGGTCACGATTCGCCTTGCGTGGATGGACGGCGCGGCGGCTTAGTTGCGATCAACGGCTTCCTGCAACAATGGGTGCCCGTGATCTTGAACTCGCCCGCTTACCAAAAGGACGGTCTGCTAATTATCACGTTTGATGAGGCCGAATTTGGCGGCGGCTCCCCGGATACCAGCTCGTGTTGTAACGAGATGGCCGGCCCGAATTCGCCTACACCGGGTATTGCGGGTCCCGGGGGCGGCCGGATTGGGACCGTTGTGCTCTCGCCGTTTGTGCAGCCCGGTACGGTCAACCAGAACACCTATAACCACTACAGCTTGCTGGGGACTATCGAAGACATCTTCGGTCTCGGCCGGCTTGGTTATGCGGCGGGCGCTAACGCGTTTGCCTCAGACGTGCTCAACCGGTAGTCCGTCCGGTACCGGGCGTGCAGTCCGATAAATCTGGTTATGCTGTTACTTGGGGACAGGAAGAAAGAATTCAATGGCAGACTTCGCTCAAGAACGGCAGCAGGCACACGCTTATCTCGACCAGCTTCCCGCGGCGCAACTCAGCGCCGTTCGCAGCTTGCTTGAAACCATGCTTGATCCCGTTTCCAGCGCTCTTAGCAACGCTCCCATGGAAGACGAACCGATCAGCGAGGAAGAGAAGCAAGCTGTTATGCGCTCGAGAGAATGGTTCGACCATAACGAAGGCATTCCGTTCGAGGATGTTGTGGCTGAGTGCGGCTTCAGCATGGATCAGATCCGAAATTGCACGGAATCGGCTTGAAGCGGATTTTTCTCTGACGAAGCAAAAGCCGACATCCGCGCTATTCCGCAGCAAATCGCTCTCAACATCTTGAAGAGCATCCACCGTCTGGCGGAAACCGACGCGGGAAACGTTAAGAGGCTCCAGGACAGCAACCCGCCGGAATACCGCTTACGAGCCGGAGATTTCCGCGTCCGCTTTACTGAAGAACCGGAGGGCACGCTCCGCATCCATGCGGTAAAAAATCGCAAAGAGGCTTACCGATGACGGCCGGGTTGAGGGACAGTGGTTTTAGCGGGCGCACCAGCCGCCGTCAATCAGGATGTCGGTACCGGTGATGAAGCCGGCAGCTTCGGAGCAGAGGTAGGCGGCCAGGGTGCCGATATCCTCTACCTTGCCCCACTTGCCGACGGGAATGCTGGCTAGGAATTGCGCGTTTGTTTCCGGGTTTTGCATGACGGGCAGGTTCATGTCGGTGGCGAAGGGTCCTGGGCTGATCCCGTTTACGGTGATGCCTTCGCTGGCCAGTTCAAGCGCGAGGGCACGAGTAAGGCCGAGCAGTGCTGCCTTGCTGGATGAGTAGGCGCTTCGACCTGGCAGGGAGATATGGCTCATGATGGAACAGATATTCAAGATGCGACCGTAGCCGCTGCCGCGCATATGCGGGA
>CAXUCT010000328.1:5009-5420 GCA_964249415.1 uncultured Bryobacteraceae bacterium
TGCGGGACAAAGGCGCGGCACATGAGGAATACGCCCGTGAGGTTTGTGTCCATGACGCTTCGCCACTCGGCGAGCGAAAAGTCCACCAGATTCTTGCGGATGTTTGTGCCCGCATTGTTGATCAAAATTTGAACTTTGCCCAAGCGGTTTGCAACTTCGGTTTCCAGCCGCCGGACATCTTCTTCCTGTGTGATGTCAGCCAGGAACATCGCCGCAATCCCGCCAGAACTTTCGATCTCTGCTTTGACTTGGCCGAGCTTTTCACGATCGCGGGAGACAAGGGCAAGAGTTGCGCCCTTGGAACTGAGGGCTAGTGCCATGGCTTTTCCCAAGCCTTTGCTGGCGCCTGAGACTAGAGCAACCTTTCCGGTCAAGGACGAGTGGGTGTCTGGGTTGGGCATTGCCCTACAT
>CAXUCT010000329.1:0-3143 GCA_964249415.1 uncultured Bryobacteraceae bacterium
GGCCTTTTCCTTTCCCCGATAGAGGACGGTCACAGTCTCGCCACGGTCGATAGCATGAAGCACCTCCTTCATGCGATATCGCAGATCGACTACGGTTGCCTTCATGAACTGTCTACATCTCAGTATACGTTTCGTGGGAGGTCCGGGACAGCCCGTTCGATTTTTAATACTTCAAAGTTCACCGTGCACCATGGGCCAAGTCAGGTGATGGAATCGGCATCCTTGGTGACGATAGTGTAGCCCTCTCTAGCAGCGTAGGCCCACACGACTGGATCAGAAGCTGATTTCAGATCGAGATCCCCGACGTGTGAGGTACCTTTGGTAAGCCTCCGCCGGCATTTTTTGGTGCTTTGCGGCGCTTGGCAAAGGAGTCAGTCCCGGGTTTTCGCGTTGCGGACGATTCGGATCCACTCGGGTTGAGGTGAATACTGTTTAACTGCGTATCCCGTGCGTTCGGGGCAACCGCTGAGACGAGAGGCCGTCGAAGTTAGTAGAAGGCCGAAGCGGAACGGTCCGAAGAAAAGGAGGATTCCATGTTAAGCAAATTAAAGAAGATTGGGGTTCTTGGGCTGATGCTCAGCAGTGCTGCGTTGCTGCACCCGGCAAAGGCTGGCGCGCAGGAGTACGGGAGAGGCTACGGGTACACGCCCCAGTACCGTACGGATGGCAGATTCTACGGTGGATACCGGGAGGGGCGTCGCGAACGGGAGTGGCGCGAACATGAATGGCGCGAGCAGGAACGGCGCGAGCGAAGATGGCAAAGGCAGGAGTGGCGGGAGCACGAACGCTGGGAGCGCAACGAATACAGAGCTCCTTACGGGTATCCTTACTAAGCTGGGTGGCGCCACTTTCGTCTGAGCGGGAATTGGGCGGCGGCATCCAACCTACAAAGGACGAATCCATGAGCAAGCAGAGCAACACCCAAACGCAGAAGAAGATGGGCGAGGCCATTAACAAGGGGCATTTGGAAGTCTTGCGCGAGGTCTTCACGGCGGACGTAGTAGATCACGATCCCGCGCCCGAGCAAGGCGCGGGACCGGAAGGGTTTATTCATTTCTTTACGGAGTTCCGCAGTGCGTTTCCGGATCTCGCGATTGCGGTGGAGCACATGGTGGCGGACGAAGACAATATCGCGATCGCCTACACAGCTACCGGCACCCACAAGGGCGACTTTATGGGGATTCCGGCAACCGGAAAAAGGATCAAAGTGCGCGGCATGCAGATTGCGCGGTATGAGAACGGAAAGATCGCGGAGCGTTGGGGCAGCTCTGACGAGCTTGGCTTGCTGAAGCAGATCGGCGCAGTTGTGGGAGCGGGCCGGTAAGTGCAGGTTGCAATGATCACGGCACGCGATCCACTCGCCGAGCCACGATGATGTCCTGACCGAAATCGACGTCCCTTGTTCGTCCAGACCATCCGCCGAAGTAGACGCGATCGATCGTGAATCCCGCTTTGGCGAACAGATTCTCGACGTAGTCTAAACGATAGGCAACGGCCTGTTCCGGGGCATAGAGAGTGCGTTGAGCGTGATGCTCGAAGTGATGAGGGAATTCGCCAAACTCCTTTTTCCTTTGAGAATTTTCGGGTGCGGTATCGGTCAGAAGGAACCAACTGGAGAGAAACCGGCCGTCGGAGGCCAAGAGACGGCTGGTTTCATCGATGTAGTGTTCTGTCCCTGATGGCAGCAGATGCGTAAACAAGGATGTCGCTAGACAGAACGTAAAGCTGGCTGTAGGGAACGGGACGAACAGCGATCAGCCGATAGCTTTCCGCGGGGGTTGTAAGTTTTGTTGTAAATGTCAAGGTGGAAGAAAGAGAAATTCGCATGTCGACGCGCAATGTTAGCGTTGCACCATCTGATTGCAAATTTAACGACGTCAACCCCGACGTAGCGGCCCTGTGAAGAAAGAAAACCTTTCATCGCAAGGGCAGTGCGGCCGATGCCGCAACCTAAATCTAGGACAGCATCGCCGGCGTTGAGATGCGCCAGTTCGCGGCAAAGCATCAGGTTGTGAATGCCTAGTTCGCGGAACGGTCCGTCGCCGGAAATGTTCAGGCGGGCCGGCGGAAGCTCCGGATCACCCTCGCCCCGCGCCCAGTTCCGCAGATCCAACAGACAGTTGTTGAAGTAGGAGCGGCCGCCAATCCGAATGGGTGCAGGGAGCAGAGGGTAAATAGCACGCTTGAACATGGACAGATGATAGTTGACAAGACTCCGGCTATGACGAGCTATTTGTGCGGAGGACGCGCATGGGGTCGAGCCGGGCAGCACGGACCGCGGGAAGCGCTAACGACGCGGATGCGATCGATCAAACTCTGGGAGGGCACGATGCGAGAATGTAGCCGCACCCATCTTTATCTACGTCAGTAAGGAACAATTTTATGTCAGACGAGAATGTAACTCCAGACGAGCAGGAACCTTCGAAAAAGAAAGGCCCTCATAACCCGAACGAGATCAACCCGAAGCTTGCCTCCGATATTCATTATTGGGCTGGGGAGTTTCATGTTACGGGCCAGCAGTTGCATGAAGCCATTCGCGTGCATGGCACTCACGTGGCAACAATTCGCGAGGCTCTTAAGCACCACGGGAAGTAGGGCATGCCCGGGGCTCTTACGGGCCGTGCGTGAGCCAGGAGAGTTTGGCGGTGCTTAGACTGGCGCAGGCAGGCGGTTTCCGGCTGGACGAAATGCGCCGATTGCTGCATGGCTTCGCGGCCGGCACAACGGCGGCGGCTCGATGGAGCTGGGGATCCGCGACACGTAAGTATCGGCCGCTGATGACGCGGCGTATTAGTCCCTACGCTTCCGCCAGACTGCGAATGCGGCGGCGACTCCGGCGCCGAGCAGAAGGGCCGAGAGGGCGGGGTTTAGAGCGGCGGCCGTGTAGGCGCTGCGGCGGATGCCGGACTGTCCGCCGCGAACCTCGCCGTCGTGGCCCGCTTGCCAGAGGCTATCGCGGCGGGGCTGCGCGGGTTCATCCTTCAACTGTGTTTTCACCAGCAGGCTAGAACCTTTGTCGACCAGCGCCGGAGTGAGCCGGCTGAAGATACCCAGCACTTTGCCCGCGCCGCCCACATGCAGAGCGCGGCGGGGGTGCGCGGCGGCAAAAAGTATGGTTCGGGCGACGTCTTCCGGTGCATAGA
>CAXUCT010000329.1:3153-5132 GCA_964249415.1 uncultured Bryobacteraceae bacterium
TGGGCGGCGGAAGCTTGGGCTCCTGAGTGCTGTAGTTCTTGGCGTGGAGAGGAAAGGGCGTTCCGATAGCAGCGGGCTGAATGAGGGTCACGGAAATGGGAGCATCCTCATCCCGAAGTTCGCGACGTAGGGCGTCGGTGAAGCCTTTGATGGCATGCTTGCTGACCGAGTACATGCCTTGAATCGGAAAAGCAAAATCGGAGGCAACGCTGCCGAGGTTGATGAGCGCTCCGCCTTTCTGTTTCAAGTGCCGGACAGCGACAGTGGAACCGTAGACGACGCCCCAGAAGTTTATGTCGAAAAGCTGGCGGTTATCAGCATCGGAGACATCTTCCATGCGTCCCCAGAGACCAAGACCTGCATTGTTTACCCAGGTATCGAAGCCGCCAAATTGGGAGATGGCGGAGACGGAGAGACGCTCCATGTCTTCGCGTTTGCTGACGTCCGCGACGACGTAGGTTGCCTGGCCGCCTTTGGACTTAATATCCTGAACAATCTGGGCGAGCGACTCTTCGTTGCGGGAGCTGAGCACGACCCGCGCTCCCTGAGCGGCGGCGGCTTGTGCGGTGGCGAGACCGATTCCACTGGATGCTCCAGTAATGACGATGATTTGCTGACTAACGGGCTTTAAAGTGACTGGCATGGGAAGTGGCGAACGACACGAGGCATTCGGTGTCTGGAGTGGAGACACAGGAACGCGCGCTTTCGGTTCCATAGCTGTTTTACCAGGACTAAGAAGGACAGCTTTGGGCATTCAAGACGCAATACATTAGATTGAGCGATTGCGAAGGATGCGGCTCTTAATGGTTATTGTAGGTGCGGTGATAAGGGTTTTTGCCTACGCCGGTTTTCGAACGCAGGGAGGAGTCCCGGACGATGCGGAATTTTGCCCCCTCATACGAGGTCCATATCTCGCCGACCCCGAAGGATGGGGAGGTCAACGCACTTCGGAACGGCCGGGATTATTGGAGCGCTCACGGCTTCGGTTTGAAATCGATAATTGCAACGGCAGGGCACGCCGACGATAGCCGTCTTATATTTCCCACACAGCTTGACGACGGAAAGCTGCACGATTTCACGTTGGGGCCGCCAAAGCCGGCGACCGTGGTGGTGCGGAAGAAGTGATTCCGGCACGGTGTTCCGGGGACTTGCGGATCGGTCGATTCGCAAGCCCCGGTTTTTCCGTGAACTACTGAGTGACTGGAACGAAGTGCCAGAGTTGGTTGTCGCCGCGGAGATACTCCCATTGCTGGACGGTGGAGCCGTCCGCATACCCGGTTTGGAGCATGTTGTCCAGGACGAGATGGTTTGAAAGAGATTCGATAGAGAAGTAGCCGTTGCCTTGGGAAACCGGCATCCAGATCCAGTCTGCCTTGTCGGTGAAGCGGGACTCGATCATTTGCGCGCCATATTGCGAAGTGCCGTTCGGTACGGCTACTTGCAGACCTGTGGAAGCAGAATGGATGAGATAGCCGTTTCCGTTTGCCGAGAGCCACTCATTCGCGTCAGCCGGAGCCCAGCCTCCCGCCGCTGGAATAAGTTGAAACTTCTGTGGGGCGCCTCCGTTGCAGGCCCACTGGTGTAATCCGCCGACGCCGGCGGTGGAGGCATAGAAGCTGTGCATGCCGCCGGTTACTTCCAGACACTTGCCGCTGAACTTGTTCACAATGTTGACCCAGCCGGTAGGAACCGGACCGGGCTTCACTTGGCCGGAAGTCTTATTCACCATGAGCTTCGATTCGTCGACAGCCTCAAAGTCGGACCCGTGCAGTTGGGTCATGGCGTGCATCTCGTCATCGTTCCACCTGGAATCGGGAACACCGACCATAAACCAGCTGGCGCCATTATCCATCACGATTGCGCCGTAGGTTTTGAGAGCTTGGAGAACAACGCGAACGTTGGGGCTGAAGCGGCTAATGTCGACGCCGGACTTGAGGCGAAACCTTGTTCCCATGGGCGGATATTGAGGACCGCTACGA
>CAXUCT010000329.1:5142-5395 GCA_964249415.1 uncultured Bryobacteraceae bacterium
CTGAGCGGCTCGCCGGCCAAAGCCATGTGTTACCAAGTCCGGTAGCAGTCATGGCGATGGCGTGGTCGATGTGGCCGGCGGCAACTTCGTCGTAGCGGATCAGGCCGGGAAGGTAGGTTGTGCCCGCGGCGTTTGAGGACGACCAATAGGGTGGTTTCAGCGCATCCGATTTGAGATCGAATCTCGAAATACTAGCAACTGTCCAGGAGGTGGTTGCGGCCGAGGTTTGGATGGCTGCGAATGCCTCATAGAG
>CAXUCT010000330.1:0-705 GCA_964249415.1 uncultured Bryobacteraceae bacterium
CACGCTACTCGACATTGGTGCCGCCTCCGGAGACACAGCACGCGTGATACGGGAAGCGTACCCGCAGGCTTTGGTCACATCGCTCGATTACAGCTCTGTAAACCTGGAACGCGCCCCAACGCCAAAGGTTATGGCCGATGCGTTTCACTTGCCCTTACGGACCGAAAGCTTCGATTACGTGCTCTGCTCTTCGTTTTTGCATCATTTCCCAAATGAACAGGTAGTGGAGCTGTTACGCAACTTCTACGCCGTGGCGCGAAGAGCGCTGCTGGTGGTGGACTTAGAGCGGCATGTCCTACCGTAATGGTTTCTACGGGCAAGTCAACCGTTCTACGGTTGGGGGAGGATCACGGTACACGACGGACAGATTTCAGTGCGAGCCGCTTTTCAAAGGGACGAACTACTTAGGCTCGCAGCGAGAGCTGGGATTCAAAAGGCATTTGTAAACAGATACCGGCCAGCCTTCCGGCTCGCCCTGGTGGCCAAAAAGCGGAGCGCTGCATGACCCGCTAAATCAGAAGTCCGGTGGGCACTCGGAGGAAGATACCCACCGGACGGCGCACGGCAGCCTTCGCAAGAAGTGCGCCAACTCGCCGGCAGCCGTCCCGCCCACAGGGAAACGGAAATGCCGGATATGCCGTTAGAGAAACACTGAAACGGTTCAAAATTTAGGATCTGCGCTTGCCAATCAGTATATATTACGGG
>CAXUCT010000330.1:715-5210 GCA_964249415.1 uncultured Bryobacteraceae bacterium
CCTTCTCTCAGTTTGTGATGCAATTTCTTCGCGGGCAAATGTGTTCCAGTTCACTTGAAGCGGCTGGCCGACAATAAACCAATACCCGACGGCTGAGAGCAGCAGGCTGACGGATGCGATGCCGAAGGCGAAGACAAACGAATGCGTATGACGCAACGTCAGCCCGCTTATGTAACTGGCAGCGAAGCCGGCAATGTTGCCGAAGCAATTCTCCAGGCCAGTCCATTTGCCGGCGGCCTCTGCCCCCGATAGTCTCTGCGTGAGTGCCCAGTGGTTTGACGAAAACCCGCCCATGGATACGCAAGCCAGGATCAGCAGCAACATAGAGAGCGTTTGTTCTTGGACCAGAACGGCAGGCAGAATAAAAATGCAGCAGCTTAATATTCCGAAGGTGACAATCGTCTGCCGCACTCTGCCGGGCTCGTAGCCGCGACGGATCAGAGCGTCAGCTATCAGTCCAAAGGACAGGGAAGAGACAGCAACGGCCCAGAATGGGAGCGAGCCGATAAATGCCAGCCGATCACCCGTATAGTGACGATCGTTCTCCAGATAGTAAGGCAGCCAGCTCAACAGAAAGTACCAGCCGTAATTTGCACCGAAAAGCCCGACCACCGTGCCCCATACAGGCCGCTGGACCAGCAGTTGCCTATAGCTTGGCGCCCAGGCGGAAACTTTGGCGAGGCGTTTGACGGCGAGCTTCGGAGCAATGAAACACCAGGGTATGAGCCATAGGAGACTGGCGGCTGCGATAACCACGAACATGCCACGCCAGGTAAAACGATTCAGCAGTTTGACGCCGAGCATGACCCCAAGGGCAGGTCCGATTTTCGAACCCGCGTCGATCAACGCGTTCGCGGTGCCACGAAGGCGTTCCGGGAAGACAGTGGCTATGATTTTGGAATAGGCCGGATAGGCGACTGCTTCGCCGGCCCCTAAGACAAGGCGAAGACATAGGAGCGCGGGAAAGGTGCTCACCAGACCAGTAAGTCCGGTAGCGGCCGACCACAGCAGAAAGCCGGCAGCATAAACCCAGTTCACGTTCCATTTATCGATAGCCTTGCCTGCGACCAACTGAAAGACTGAGTAAGTCAGGAAAAAACTGCCCAGCAAGGTCCCCAACTTGTCTTGACTAAAGTGCAGCGCCGTTTCAATGCTCTTGGCGGCCACTCCGAGATTTCCGCGGTCCGCATAGTTGATGCAAACCGAGATCACCAGCAAGCCGAGCGCTACCCAATGCAGAGTCTTTGGCTTGAGCTCCGCAGTCTGCATGCGTGGCAACTCTATCAGAGTCAATGCAAATAGAAGAGACTGAGACGGGGCAGCCTGGCTTGTTGGAGCAATGCGGCATCAACGTAGCGGCGTTCAAGCATCGAGAGTTGCTCGGCGGTCATTTTGCCGCGATAGGGCCTTAGTTCACGATCAAGAGCTTCACGAATGGCAAACAGGTCCTCGTCGCTCAGTGAGACGCGCAGGGCAGCGATCAGCTTTTCTTCCAGGGCGGTCAGCTTTTGCTCGAGCGACTCCAGATTTGCGGCGTAGCGCTCAATATCGACGGAGAAGCCTTCCAACGAGCCCGCAACCTCTTGCAGCGCTGGTTCAGGTCTTTGCCGCACAGCCACCGCAGCTCTTTCGAGGTGTAATCGAAGCTCTTCGGAGCTAAAAAGCGGGGCGCTTGCTGCCTGCCCGGAGCCGGTGCCGGCAGGCGTGCGCTTGGCCGCCTCCCGAACAGCTTGCGCGCAGTAAGCGAGTGAGTTGATGGAGCGCCGCGTGGTTTTGCGGCTGCGCCACTTTTCAAACGCTTCATCGATGCCCTTCAGGACAGCTTCCAGCGGAACGCCGGAATTCTTCCAACTCTCAATGAGAGCCCAATCCAGCGGGGAAAGAAGAAACAGGCTTGTGCCGCGCGCACGCTGAAAGTGCTCTTCGGTTTCAGTGAAGTAGTTAAAGTAGTTGCGCGGCCAATCGGAGTCGTCTTCCGCGGTAGTTTCGAGCGGCTGACTCATAGGCTACCTGTCGGGGCGTACGCCGCCCGCCGCAAGTCTTTCAAGCCGGCCGGAGTCGAAGCGCACCAGAAGAAATCCATTTTCGTCGAGCCCGGCAGTGACGCCTTTCGCTCCGTTTTCTTCGAGGACGATCCGGCGATTCAGCGCGTAACTGGAAGCTGAAGTGAAGGCGCGTAGAATGCTGCCTGCGCCTTCAGACACGAGCATGGAGCAAAAGAAATCGATTGAATCAAGAAGCGCGACGGCAATCTTCTCACGCGAGAGAAGCTGACCATTGCTTGAAAGTCGCAGCGAAGTGGCAGGCGTGCGCAGGTTCGCCGGGAACGAGGATTGATTCACGTTGATTCCGATACCCGCGATGATGCAGCCGTCGACCAGATGCGTCAGTATGCCGGCAACCTTCTGTTCGTTGATAAGCACGTCATTCGGCCAGCGCAGATCGCAGGCGAGCGAAGTTGACTTCTCAATTGCTTCGGCGGTCGAGAGACCAAGCACTAGGCTGGCGATGGGAAAACCAGTGGGCGGAAGCGCCAGTCGCAGAAGAATGGAACAGTAGATGCCCACTTCCGGCTCCGAAATCCACGAGCGGCCGAGACGCCCGACGCCCGCCGTTTGCTCTTCCGCTAGAACAACAGTGCCGTGCGGAGCTCCCATATTGGCGAGGCGCGCGCCTTCTGTCATTGTGGAATCGATGCTGGCGAAGTAGTGCAGCGCGTTCTGCGGTCGAAGACGGCGGAGGCGCGCAACATCAAGTGGCATCAGGATCGGTCCAGTTCCAGCCGGAAACTAATGTCCACCGCAGTGGCGGAGTGTGTGACGGCGCCGCAGGAGATGAAGTCGGGACCTGCTTGTGCATAATCACGGATGCTGTGGAGGTTGATGTTTCCGGATAGCTCGACCGTGGCGCGACCGGCTATGTAGCGGATCCACTCGGCGGCCTGAGCAGGTGATAAGTTGTCGAGCAGCAAGTGTTTGGCGCCGGCAGACAAGGCTTCATCCAGTTCCCCGCGAGTGCGCACTTCGATCTCGACGGGTCCGGAGAAGAGTTTCGTCTTCTCTAGCGCTGCTCGAACGCCGCCCGCCGCCGTGATGTGATTGTTCTTAATGAGTACTGCGTCGAACAGGCCCAGGCGAGGGTTGGTCACGCCACCAGCGGCGGCGGCCATCTTCTCGAGTTGACGAAGCCCTGGTGTTGTCTTGCGGGTATCTAAGACCTTCGCCTTCGTTCCGGAAACCGCATCCACGTGCTTGCGTGCTAACGTGGCCACGCCGCTGAGGCGCTGCAGAAAATTAAGCGCGACGCGCTCGCATTCCAGCAACGTCCGCGCTGCTCCAGACACCGTAGCGATCACATCGCCGCTGTTTACGACCGTTCCGCTCGGTGAGCAAACATCCACTTGCGCGCCGCCCCGTAAGCCATAGATGACGGGCAGCAGTTCAGTGCCGGCCAACACTAAAGACTGCTTGGCGAGAAAACTTCCACGGGCCTGGAGGTCCTCCCGAACTGTAAGCTGGGAGGTGATATCGCCTGTTCCGATGTCTTCGGCCAGTGCGCGTTCAAGCGCTAAGCGCACATCAGGCTGCGAGACGTCGAACATCATTCCAGGCCTTCGAGTAGGTCCCGGTTCTTTTTGAGTTGCGCCTCGTACTCGGCGAGCTTCGCGCGAAGTTCACTCACAACCTTCTCAGGCGCGCGATCCACAAAGGTAGGATCGTTCAGTTGGCGCTTCGAATTTTCGGTGGTTCGCTCCAGACGAGTGACGTCTTTCAAAATGCGCGCTCTGGAGTCTGCAGTCGAGGCGCCATTTTGCGCGGGCACTGAAGCGTGAATCTGCAGATCGAAATCGGGTGTCGACCGGATCAAGCCAGCTTGACTTTCGGGCGCGCCTAAGCGTTGATCTATGTTCAGCTTGGCCAGCGCTGAAATGGCGCCGAGATCTTCGCCGTCGAAAGCGCTGTCACGCAAATACAATGTGGCCTGTAAGATCGACTTCGAATCGAGCTTGTTATCGGCGCGAATCTCACGCGCCGCAGTGATGACCTCCTGCAGCAAGGAAAACTGGCGGACACGATTCTGAGGCGATTCGCTCTTCGGCGCTTGTAAATACCTGGCGAGAGAGATCGATTGCGGTTGCTGCCCATTGCGATCGGATCCGTGGACAAGCCGCTGCCAGAGCTCCTCCGTGATGAACGGCATAAAGGGATGAAGTAGCCGCAGCGTTGCTTCGTACACCGTCAGCGCCGCTTGCCAATGCGAATCGATGCCGGACGCTTCGCGGAAGCGCAACTTCTTCACTTCGAGATACCAATCGCAGAATTCGTGCCAGGTGAAATCCCACAGCGTCTGAGCTGCTTCATGGTAACGATGAAGCTCAAGAGCTCGGTTGACGATCTCGGTAGCACGGCCTAGGCGATCTAAGATCGAAACATGTTCCAGAGCTTCGAAGGTGCTCGTCAGATCGGCGGGAGGAGTCCACGCCTCAATGTGAGAC
>CAXUCT010000331.1:0-4938 GCA_964249415.1 uncultured Bryobacteraceae bacterium
GGTGTGGCAGCGACGGGTACCGTGCCTAAAGGAACCAGTGCGGTGCCTGGCGAACTGAGTGCGGATCCCGGCGGGACGGGTGTGATGCCCGGCCGGCCGGGAGCTGAAACGGGGGCAGCTGTGACCGGCGCGGTAACTGGTAGCAAGTTCTGTCCGGGTATGGGCGCGAATCCCGTTGATACAGGTACCGCAAGGGCGGGGGCCATAGAAGGCCAAATCTGTTGCGCCAGTGGTCCACCCACTATGGCCTGCCCAGGAACGAAAGGCGCCAGGCGGGGCAAGTCAAATGGAAGATCCGGGAACAATTGGGCAAGTTCGCCAACCGGGGGTGCCGGGGCAAGGTTCACTTCACCTCTTGCTAGTTGGCCGGGGCTAAACGGCGGAAGCGACAACGTCCGTTCGGAAGGTTCTTCGGCTGCGGTGTTCGGCTTCGACAGCGAGGACAGGCGGTTACCGCATCTGGTACGGGCAAAATTGTGCCCATCTGTCAGCAATACTTCACCGGCGGGAATTCGCAACTTCTTGTGCGTCCAATAAACTTGGTTTCGCAGCCTATAGGAGACATATTGAAAGCGGTCCTCCGTCAACCTCACCAAGTGTGCGGACTTGATATCGAAGTCCGCGTAATGGTCCCTGACGACGCGATCGTGTTGGTCCGCAAAGCGAAGTTCTGCAGGTGAGTACACTCCTCCCGCAATCACTGAATACGGATAGTTTGGGCGCAGCGAACGGGACGCTGCAGACACAGCCGATGCGGTGGCCGTTATTTTTCCGTCAATCGCGCGTGACATGCGAAGGCGCTTCGACGCCACATGCAGCGCGTAAGCACTTACGAACGAGCAAACAATAATCAAGAGCAGCCGACGCTTATCCATATCGCTTTCCTAAGTACGTTTACGTCCGCAGCTCTACTCAGCCCCGTGCATGGGCAGATAGGTCGAGACGAGCGTGCAACCGATTAGCTCAGCCGTCGCGCTAGTCTACTTATCGAATAGTCGAGAGTGGACTGGTAGTGGCCAGTGAGCAATATTACGTCTATTACGGAAGGAATCGGATAAACTGACGTGTCTTGTAAGTACCGGTACTTATGCCGACCGGTGTAAGCGTTACCGCATACTTACTAAGGTAGGAGACAATGCTCGCCACCGAAGCGCGCGTTTCAAGCACCGCCACTGCCACGAGGGCCAATTCCGCTACTCGCAGATGTACGCGTCCGCCGAAAGCGTTTCGAGACCGCAAATATTAGACCTGTTGGCGAGCTCTATGAGTCTAATACGATAGACGGGAATGGTATCGGCCACCTTACAAGCAGGGCTTACCACGGATCGCTGCGTTATAAACGCACGCCTTGTCCAGCTGCTTGGTAACGAGGCAAGCCATTCAGGCGCCATCATTCGAGATGCCATGCGGTACGCCGTCCTCGGGCCCGCCCAGCGTATCCGGCCAATTTTAGCGTTGCGGGTGGCACGGGTGCTGGACGCGCCGGTCGACCTGACGTTGCGCGCGGCGGTCGCTCTGGAGCTTCTACATTGCGCCTCGCTTGTGGTAGACGACCTGCCCTGTATGGATGATTCTCCGCTTAGGCGCGAACAGCCGTCCTTACATGTCAAGTTCGGCGAATCCGCCGCTGTTCTGGCGGCTTTCGGTTTAGTGGCGTTGGCGGCCCGTACGCTAGTGGAATCGCAGTGTGTCCCTGCATACAAGGACCGCTTTATCCAATTTCAAGTTGCTCTTCTGCGGAGCTTAGACTGCTCCGGTTTGATTGCGGGTCAAGCTCTGGATCTTCATCTTGAGCAGCGGTCAATCGCTACTTCGACACGCGATGTTTCTGAATTGAAGACTGTTCCGCTGTTTATGCTTGCCGTTTCCGCCGGATCGCTTTTTGCGGGAATCGATTCGAACGAGAGGGCCCTTCTCAATGGCTTCGGTCGGGAATTTGGCCTGGCATTTCAGATGGCGGACGATTTCCTGGATGGCGACCCGGCGGACGTGTGCGTCTTAGAAGAAAAGCTCACGACGCTGCGCGCCGCGATTGCACCGTTCGGCCCAGCGAGCCGGGACTTGGAAGAGCTTGTCGACTATCTGCATGCCAGAGTTGCATTCCGTCACGCTGAATAATAATAAGATTGTCGTGATCGGAAGCGGATTCGGCGGACTGGCAACGGCGATCCGGCTGCAAACGCGCGGCTTCGATGTACACCTGTTCGAGTCTCGTGATAAATTGGGCGGCCGCGCTTATGTATATGAACAGGACGGCTTCAAGTTTGATGGCGGTCCGACGGTTATCACGGCTCCTTTCCTGATTGATGAGCTGTTTGAAGGCGCTGGCCGGAAGACTGCCGATTATGTGAGCATCGTTCCGGTAGAGCCGTTCTACCGCATCGAATTCCATGACGGACGCTGGTTCGAATATGGCCAGGACGAGTCCGCCACGGAGTGCCTGATCAGTGATTTTGCGCCCGCTGATCTCGAAGGCTACCGCCGCATGGTGCGGCATGCCAAAGCAGTCTTCCAAAAAGGCTTTGTGGAGCTGGCGGACAAACCCTTCCTGAAATTCTCAGATATGGTTCGGATCGCTCCCGATCTTGTCCGGCTTGGCTCGTATCGCACGGTCTATCAGTTTGCAGCGCGTTATGTGAAAGACCCCTTGCTGCGGCGCGTCTTCAGCTTTCATCCTTTGTTAGTAGGTGGCAATCCCTTCCAGACCACATCCATCTACGCTCTCATTCATCATTTAGAGCGTCAATGGGGAGTTCACTATGTCATGGGCGGAACCGGAGCGCTGGTTGCGGCGCTGGGAAAGCTTTTCTGCGAACTCGGAGGCCAGGTTTATCTCTCAACGCGCGTGAACAAAGTTGTCGTTGAGAACGGAAGAGCAGTAGGCGTCGAAGTGCAAAATGGTGAGCAAGTCCGTTCCGCCGCAGTTGTAAGCAATGCTGATATCGCGACTACTTATTCAAAGATGATAGAAAAGCCGTTCCGCCGCAAATACACCGACCGGCGATTGGCAGGCATGCGCTACAGCATGTCGCTCTTCGTTATCTACTTCGGGACGAAGAAGCAGTACCCCGGAATTAAACACCATACGATCATCTTGGGCGAGCGGTATCGGGGTTTGCTCGATGACATCTTCAACAAGAAACACCTCGCAACCGACTTTTCGCTTTACCTGCATAGGCCCACTGAGACCGACCCCTCCATGGCGCCGGCAGGTTGCGACTGTTTCTACGTGCTCGCTCCCGTCCCGAATCAGAAGAGCGGCATCGATTGGACGAGGCAGGCGCGGCCATTTCGTGATTCCATTATGCGCTTCCTCGATGAGCGATACCTGCCCGGGTTGCTCGACAACCTCGCTACCGAGCGCCTATTAACGCCGCTAGATTTCGAAACAACTTTAGATTCCTATCTCGGCTCGGCGTTCTCCTTCGAGCCTCTCTTCCGGCAATCGGCTTGGTTCAGGCCGCATAACGAATCCGAAGATGTGAAGAACCTGTTTTTCGTGGGCGCTGGTACGCACCCGGGGGCCGGTGTGCCTGGCGTTTTATCCTCCGCTAAGATCGCCGAAAGATTAGTATGCGAACGCCTGTGCAATTAAGCACGCTTGCTCCGCTCTACGAACAGGCAGCGGCCGCCACGGCTAACGGTTCGAAGAGCTTTTACTTTGCCACGCGATTCTTCCCTCCGGATCTCGCGCGGGCAGCGCATGCGGTGTATTGGTTCTGCCGCTATACGGACGACTTAGTGGACGAGTGCCAGACCCTCGATCGCGGCCGTCGAGACCTGCACGCCTGGAGTGAAGCGCTGCGAGATGCCACGCAGCCAGGCGCGCGTACCTCTCATCCCGTGCTGCGCACTTTTTTGCATACTGCGTCCGAATACCGGATCCCGCTACAGTATGCCTTCGAGCTGATTGAAGGCATGCGGATGGATCTGAACGGCACGCGGTACGCCAACTTCGAAGAACTTCGGGTTTTCTGTTACCGCGTAGCCTCCGTGGTGGGTCTGATGATGTGTTGCGTCATCGGTTTCGAAGATCCCCGTGACCGCGAACGGGCATTGCCGCACGCTATTGATTTAGGGATTGGCATGCAACTGACCAACATCCTGCGCGATGTTGGCGAGGATCTGGCGCGCAATCGCGTCTATCTGCCGACGGAGGAGATGGAGCAGTTTGGTTATAGTGAGGGCGAGTTGCGAGCGCATATTCGAAATGAAGCGTTTCACCGGCTAATGCAGTTCCAGGTGGAGCGCGCTAGGAATTATTATGCGCAAGGCAATGCGGGCATCCGGATGCTGAACGCGCGTGGGCGTTTTGCCGTGAAAGTTGCCTCCGACGTTTATCGTGAGATTTTGGTGCGTGTCGAGCGCTCCGGCTTCGATGTCTTCGACACCAGAGCAGTGGTTCGGCCGGTCCAGAAGTATTGGCTGACGGCCCGTAACATGGCTATTCCCATGATGCGGCATTCCGCTGGCCGGCTGGCATTCTGGAGATCGTAGTGGCACAGCCTGAGCCGCTCAGCCGCACAATTCGCATCTCCTCGGCTGCGGCATTAGCCGGCCTCGTCCCGCACTACTTTTTCTTTTATTTAGCCGCAACTCCTCTGTGGACGGACCAGATCGCGGAATGGATTATGGCCCGAACGCCATCGCACTACGCCATTGCCATCCTGGAACATCTGGGTGCTTGGGCCAAGCCCTGGGCCGATACCGGTGGACTGGCGGTGCTCGGATTTGCGCTCTTCTTAGCAAGATGTTCCGGGCGCGCCGCGTACAACGGCACTCGACGCGCAGCCGTCATCACCGCCATGACAGGCATCTTGATCGCGTGTGGTTTGGCTTGGTGGTCCGGGTACTCCTCCCTCAGCGGCAGCATCGCATTCTGGACGCCTGCTTTAACCATTGCCGCGCTCGTGCCCTTTGCCCCAGAACGTCCAAAAG
>CAXUCT010000331.1:4948-5196 GCA_964249415.1 uncultured Bryobacteraceae bacterium
TTTCTTCCGGGATGAAGCGCTGGCCAGCCGTGCCACGGAGCCGGTGAATCTCTTTCCATTCTTGCCGCCGGCCGGGCGCCAGAGCTTCGCGCCGGGGCTGGTGCGCAAGGCCGTCACGCCAACGCGCGAGTTTTACGGCATGAGTAAGAACACAGTCGATCCGGTCATTGATCCCAGGACGTGGCGGCTGAATATCACGCTGGATGGCAGGCCGATGCATCGTTACACCTACGGCGAACTGCTTGCTC
>CAXUCT010000332.1:0-5161 GCA_964249415.1 uncultured Bryobacteraceae bacterium
GGTAAACCCCGCCCGTTCGACTCGGACTTGGAAATCGCCTGGGATGAGACCTCCCGACGTATAGCTTCCGGAAGAGTTGGTCGTCGTGGTTGAGACTTGACCCGTTCCCTTGCCGGTGATGGTGACCTTAGCTTCGGCTACGGCGGCGCCAGAAGGATCTGTCACCGTCCCCTGAATGCTGCCGGTGGATACAGTTGTTTGTGCAGAAAGGCCAGAGCTGACGAGTACGAGGGCAGCAACAGCAAGGACGTTTGAAAGTAGTCTTGATTGCATTTGGGTCCTCCCAAAGATAATGGGTGGAATTATACCCTAAGCCGTTCAAGAAGTTTCCCAGTGTTGGGACTCGTGTACCAGAAATGGGAATGGCTGGTGCGCTTAAGAGGTGAGTTTCAGAAGACCGCGGCGAGTAAGGTCGAGTGTGAAGCCATAGACCAAGTGCGAAGCGAGCGCCGTCAAGTGCGAACTCATTTTTGTTTGGGGAATTGGTGGGGCTAAGCCAAGAGCGGACACGCCCAATTCGTCCGCAACAAGCCACACTGCCGTGCCGTAGCCGGTACCAAGACCGGCGTTGGCGATGGGCGAGACTTCTGTCAGCGCACCATACGCGGCGCCTATCGTGGCGCCGAATGCGTAGTGCACGGCCGGTCCGGCCCACTTCTTTTGCTCGTCTGTCAATTCATGCTGGAAGACGGTCCCGGAGATCGCTTCTGCGGTTTTAACAGTAGCGTCTTCCGATTCATCTTCGGGTGGCTGCTGGCCGGACTCGGAAAGGCTGCTCAGCATCGACTGAAACTGATTCATTGCGAAAGCACCAGCCAAGCCGCCAACGGCGCCCACAGCAACACTCTTCCAGATTGTCTCGCTCATAAATTCCATAGTCTTTCCGTCTTTTTGGAACGCCATGGGCGAATCCGAATTGAGGATCAGCGAATTTTGGAGCCTAGCGCTCTGGAGTGAGCTGATCTAATTCAGTATTCTGGTGGCGAGAGACGGAATTGAACCGCCGCCAACCTTTCAAGGCCTCCTACTGACTCGGCTAAGTAGTTTGAAATGGGTGCATATGTCAGACTCCAAAAAGCATTTACAGAAACTCGAGCCGGAATCATTTTGGATGATTTAGGCTGGTTTTCCGCTGCAGGTTATTCGCGCGGCAGGTCTTAACAAGCCTTGCACATGACAATTAATGTATCAAAGCGCGCTACTCCTCCTGCTGAGATGCACACGACCAGTAATCCGCTCCACCGACCGATTATTGGCCGGAGCCTGTCGACGTGGGTTTGCTGTTGGCGACGCGCGTGGTAGAGCGGGCGAGGCTCCTCGAAAAACTTCGTCATAGCGCCGGCAAGGACTCTGTTATGGGCTTATGTAGAGAGCGCTGTTCCGCAGGCGAATGTGCTGTCTTCTCCGCAGAGCGGCTAGCGTTCCTGAATAGGTGGGCTATTGAGCTATCTACCTTGTCTGCGGAATTGCGAGGGGTGGAGAGCAAAGGCCGTTTGAAAGGCGGCAGCAAAGCGGCCAGAATGCGTGTACCCGCAGGCGAGCGCGACAGCGTTGATGTCGAGATCAGTGGTCCGAAGTAGGAACTTGGCGTGGTCCAGGCGCCGTCTGACAAGGTATCGGTGAGGCGTTACAAGAAGCCGCTTACGAAAGAGGCGTACGAAATGGAACCGGCTTATGCCTGCTTCTCTGGCCAACTGGTCGATCGTTATTTCCTGCGCAAAGTGGTGGTGCACGAAATCAATGACTCTCGCCAATCGACGATCTGTGAGATCGTTGCCAACATTTCGGGCGAGATCCTCGTTTTTGAGTGTCCCGCTTATCAAAAGAATGTGTATTGCGAATAAACGGGCTGCTGCATCCGCGTAAAGCTCCGGCACCTGATACTCAATACCTGAAGCAAGAGACCGGGCTAATGAAAACAAGAAAGGGTCCGAAAGGCTCAGGGCATCGATATGTGAGCTGTTCACGCGCCGGCCCGCACGCCGGTATTCTTCCTCGGCTTCGCTGAAGTACTCCGGCGGCACATATATGTGGAGAGTTTCTACGCTTGAGGACTCCGGGGAACTCCATCGAAGTTGGTTGGTATTGAGAGGTGCAGTTGCTCCACCGTGACCAGGACTGTACTTGGCCTGTTGCCAGCAACTGCCGGAAAGCACTTCAATGTCATAAGTTCCGGATGCTGTCAGCACAATCGTTTGGTCAGGGGTTGCAATCGTCTCGAAGATTTCGACATTCCCGGGTTGCAGCCATTTCTCAAACAGCAGCGACTTCCAGCCTATGTCCTGGCTGCTCAGGACCTTGCGCCCCGGTTGCACACGGCTGTTGGCTTCGCTGAAAGCGGAAAACAAACCACCACTATAGGCCAAAGGCCGATCGGAGCAACAAAGCGTTCATACATAGCAACATTTGGACCACAGCTCTCCCATATGATGAAAAATCTTGAGTTGTTAAATCAGTATGAGGATGGAATATGAGATCAGCAATTGTGACTGGATCGTCGCACGGTATTGGTGCGGCTGTACTGAAACGTCTCGCCCAAGACGGCTTCGGAGTTGTTGTGAACTACATTAACGGGCCTGAGGAGGCAGATGGTCTTGCGGCGAAGGTACGAACGGCAGGTGGCCAGGCCATCGCAGTGAAAGCCGACGTTTCGCAAGAAGCCGATGTAAAACAGCTCTTTGAAGAAACGAAGAGAGCTTTCAAGACGGTGGATATCGTGGTCCACAACGCGGGAATCATGCCGCTTTTTCCTCTGGGTAAGGCCGACACCGAAACCTTCGACAAGGTGATCGCCACGAATCTGAGGAGCGCGTTCCTGGTGTTCTCGCAAGCTGCCCAGCAAGTCGCCGACGGAGGTCGTGTCATTGGGTTTTCCAGCAGCGTGGTCGCCAAAGCCTTTCCGACTTATGGAGCTTACATTGCGTCGAAGGCCGGAACTGAGGGTCTGGTGCACGTGCTTGCGAATGAGCTGGCCGGACGGCAGATTACGGTGAACGCCGTCGCGCCGGGCCCGGTAAACACGGAGCTCTTCACAAAGGGGAAGAGCCAGGAGCAGATCGAGGAGGCGAAGAAGTCGAATCCGATGGGCCGACTCGGAGAACCGGAGGACATTGCTCGTGCTGTGTCGTTTCTGGCAGGGCCGGATGGAGCCTGGGTCAACTCCCAGGTGCTTCGGGTGAATGGCGGCTTTGTTTTCTAAGCGCGTCGTCTGAAACTGACAAGAGGATACGCACGATGAACCAGTATGTGATCTTCATTTCCGGCGCATCATCCGGGTTTGGAGCATTGACGGCAAAGGCGCTGAGTGCTGCCGGTCACGCCGTGTATGCGGGTATGCGCGATTTGAAAGGAGAATCGTCGAAAGCCGCCAAGGAAGCCGAGGAATACTCGAAGAGTACGCTCGGGGAAATCATTCCTGTTGAGCTGGATGTGACGGTTGACAAGTCCGTGAACGCGGCCATCGCGCGTGTGCAGCATGACAAGGGCAAGCTGGATGTCGTCATCCACAACGCAGGGCATATGACGTTTGGCCCGTTGGAAGCCTTCACTCCCGAGCAGCTTCTGGAGATCTACAACATCAATACCGTCGGTCCGCAGCGGGTGAACCGGGCCGCGCTCCCAATCCTCAGAAAGCAGCAAAAAGGATATGTCGTCTGGGTTGGTAGCTCGAGTACGCGTGGCGGGAAGCCACCCTATCTCGGGCCCTATTTCGCTGCAAAGGCCGGTATGGATGGCTTGGCGGAAAGCTACGCGGACGAACTTGCGCGGTGGGGCATCGAAACGACGATCATCGTGCCGGGAGCCTTTCAGAAAGGCACCAATCACTTTGCGAATGCAGGAGCGCCGGCTGACAAGGCCATTGCCTCGGAGTACGAGAAGGGTCCGTACAAAGGCATAGGTGAAACCATCCAAAAGGGTCTGGCGGCTCTAGAGCCGCCAGAGGCGAACGTTGAGGCTGTCGCTAAAGCGATCGCCGATGTGATTGCTATTCCCTTCGGAATGAGACCTTTTCGGGTGCATGTAGATCCGTCCAACGACGGCGCCGAAATTGTAAACGGTGTTGCGGACCGAATGCGTGCAGAGTTGCTGCAGAAGATTGGATTAGGCGATCTGCTGAGACCAGCGGGCGCGACCACATAATTGGGTAACGTCTGGTTTCTCGGTGCACTCACAAACAAGTGTCACGAAACTGAATAGGAGCAACATATGCCATTTGCAAATTACAAACTTCCACAAGGTTCCCTTACACCCGAGCAAAAGCAAGATATCGTTCACAAGACTACTGACATACTCGCGTCCATCTACGGGGAGACAGCGCGTGCCCATACAATGGTTTTGGTGGAAGAGGTCACGGATGGCGGCTGGGGCTTTGCCGATGACGTGCTCACCATTGCCAAGCTGAAGGCTAAAGACTGAGTCGGCTGCTGTGCTAACTCTCTCAGTCTTGAAGGGGATTAAAATCAGGACCGAGGGCCCCAGAACACGCCTTACTTCGAATTTATTCGCAAAGTCCTTCAGACCGCATCATCTATGCGATCGTTTATCCATACGTGACTCTAAACGGCGCACGCCAATTCCTGGAGACTCTTCCAGGAAGATAAGGAGCGAATTACTCACGCTACCGTCGAGTTTATTAGGCCTCCCGAAGACAGAGACGACAGCTTGAACGTTTTTTCAAACGCCGGAGGTGACCGCACGCTTGCAGGACTTGGAAGAGGGCGCCTACGAGAAATGGATCGCATTGGCCTGGACATGATGGTGATCTCTGTCATCACCCCTGCCACGCAGACCTTGCGGCGAACGAAGCGGTTCCGTTTGCCCGACAAGCGAACGATCGGTGATCTTGGATTTACCGGCGGCATGATCCATGGGCGAACACGCGACCCGGTACCTCGACAAACGGACTCCTGCGACTGAAAACTCACTCATTCTTCCGCTGATGTTCGCGATCCTTTGCGCGGTCGCCTTTTACTCTCCACGGCTTTTTCTAAACCTAACTGTGGAGGCGAATGTGAGAGAGGACGAACCAGCCACGCCAGCACGCCTGCCTTGAAAACGCATCTTCGCAAATTATTGGAACAAATGGTGGCCAGGGACGGAATCGAACCGCCGACGCCAGCCTTATCAGGGCTGCGCTCTACCGACTGCGCTACCTGGCCTT
>CAXUCT010000333.1:0-5135 GCA_964249415.1 uncultured Bryobacteraceae bacterium
TGCAGCAACGGCCTCCGATCCGAACGAGTGGTTAGGTCCTGGAACGATCACCGATGTGCCGGGTGTAAAGGTGGGCCATTGCACGCTCAATACGCGGCCGACGGGCTGTACGGTAATTCTCTGTGAAGAAGGCGCCGTGGCGGGCGTGGATGTTCGAGGCTCGGCGCCGGGAACGCGCGAAACCGATCTTCTGAACCCAGTGAACACAGTGCAGCAGGTGCAAGCGATTGTGCTTTCGGGCGGCAGCGCTTATGGCCTGGACACGGCAACGGGCGTGATGCGGTACTTGGAAGAACATGGCAAAGGATTTCCGATTGGCAGTTTGGGCGTGGTGCCGATTGTTCCCGCGGCCATATTGATGGACTTGTGGTTGGGTGACTTCAAGATACGTCCGAATGCCGAGTCCGGGTACCAGGCGTGCCTGGCAGCGACTAGTAAGCCGGTGCCGCAGGGTAACGTGGGGGCGGGTGCGGGCGCCACCATCGGCAAGCTGTTTGGGCCGCAATACGCGATGAAGGCCGGTATAGGTTCTGCCAGCATCAAGGTGGGTGATAGCGGAATCGTAGTGGGAGCATTGGTAGCGGTGAACGCGATAGGTGACGTGGTCAATCCGAAGACGGGAAAGATCATCGCGGGCGCGAGAGGGGAAGACGGGCAGGGCTTTCGGAACTCGATGGCTGAAATTATGCGGGGATATCACGTTGTGAGTCAGCCCGGCGCGCATACTACGCTGGGGGTCATCGCGACGAACGTGTCACTCGACAAAGTGCAGATGACAAAGATCGCGCAGATGACGCATGACGGCTATGCGCGGGCTATCAATCCGGTCCATACGCCGAGCGATGGCGACACTGTATTCGCGCTGTCTATCGGAAGGCTCCCTACGAAAGTGGACCACGGAATGATTGGGGCGTTGGCCGCTGAAGCAATGGCACAAGCGATTGTGCGCGCAGCCACGCAGGCGGAGAGCATCCGGGGACTGCCCAGCCTTCGGGATCTTAAATAGGCTGCGATTTTCCCCAACGCAAAATGAACATGGGAGACGATATGGAACCGCTACGAGAGCTGTGGCTGATACGGCACGGGGAAACGGCGTGGACGCTTTCAGGCGCGCACACCGGAAGAACGGATATTCCGCTAACGCCGCGTGGACGGGAACGCGCCGAAGCGATCGCTGAGTATCTCAATTGCCGGCAGTTCTCGCTTGTCTTAACCAGCCCCTTTCAGCGGGCTCGCGAAACCTGCCGGATTGCAGGATACGGCGACGTGGCGATCATCGATCCTGACTTAAGCGAATGGGATTACGGCGCTTACGAGGGGATGAAGACAGCAGAGATCCGCGAGCGGCGGCCGGATTGGAGTCTGTGGAGAGATGGCGTGCCGGACGGAGAAACGATTGATGAAGTGGCCGCCAGAGCGCAGCGAGTGATTGAACGAAGTCTTGCTAGCGGGGGTGCGGTGGCGTTGTTTGCGCACGGGCATATTTTGCGAATCCTAACGGCTTGCTGGCTCGGGCTGCCGCCGCAGGGGGGCAGTCTCTTTGCTTTGGGAACTGGGTCCGTCAGTACGCTAGGATTCGAACGCGTTACCAGAGTGATTTTGAGATGGAATCGATCCTTCGAAGAGCAAACATGACTCATCCACTAAACAGATATAGTTCAGCCGTCACGCAACCCAAGTCACAAGGCGCTTCGCAAGCGATGCTCTATGCGACGGGTCTTCGCGAAGAGGACATGGCGAAGCCGCAAGTGGGCATTGCGAGTGTTTGGTTTGAGGGCAACCCGTGCAACATGCATTTGCTGGCGCTCGCCGGGAAGGTGAAGGAAGGCGTTCGTGCCGCGGGTTTGGTGGGGATGCGGTTCAACACTGTGGGGGTGAGCGACGGCATTTCGATGGGCACGGACGGGATGAGCTTTTCCTTGCAATCCCGTGATCTGATTGCCGATTCGATTGAGACCGTTATGGGCGGCCAGTGGTACGACGCCAACATCTCCATTCCCGGATGCGTCAACAACATGCCCGGCTGCTTGTTACCGATGGGCCGCTTGAATCGTCCGGCGCTGATGGTGTACGGCGGAACAATTCGGGCGGGCCACCACGGGCAGGAAAAGCTCGATATCGTTTCAGCCTTTCAGAGTTACGGGCAGTATGCGGTGGCTCACAGCATCACGGAGGACGAGCGGAAAGCGATTGTGCGGCATGCGTGTCCGGGCGCGGGGGCGTGCGGCGGAATGTATACGGCGAACACAATGGCGTCGGCAATTGAAGCGTTGGGGATGTCTCTGCCGTATAGTTCGTCTACGCCCGCCGAAGATCCGCAGAAGATGGAAGAATGCTTCCGGGCCGGCTCTGCCATTAAGAATCTTTTGGAGCTCAACATTAAGCCGCGCGACATCATGACGCGCGAGGCTTTCGAGAACGCCATGGTGTTGGTAACTGTTTTGGGCGGCTCAACCAACGCGGTGCTGCACTTGCTGGCCATGGCGCGATCGGTAGATGTTCCGCTGACGATTGATGACTTTCAGCGCGTTAGTGACCGTGTGCCTCTGCTCGCCAATTTCAAACCGAGCGGTGAGTACGTGATGGAAGATCTGCAGAAAGTTGGCGGCATACCAGCGGTTTGCAAGATGCTGCTGGCTGAAGGACTGCTGCACGGGGAGTGCATGACGGTCACCGGGAAAACTCTCGCCGAGAACGTGGCGGAACTGCCGGGACTTACGCCCGGGCAGCAGATTGTACGGTCCGTGAACGACCCGATAAAGAAGACCGGCCATATCCAGATTCTGAAAGGTAATTTGGCGCCGGAGGGCGCAGTTGCCAAGATCACAGGAAAAGAAGGTCTGCAGTTTTCAGGACCTGCGAAGGTGTTCGACTCCGAAGAAGAGATGCTGCATGCAACAGAGCGGAACGAGATTGCCAAAGGTGACGTGATTGTGATCCGTTACGAAGGTCCAAAGGGCGGCCCAGGGATGCCGGAGATGCTCACGCCTACGTCGATGATCATGGGTGCGGGACTGGGCAAGGACGTGGCATTGATCACCGACGGCCGTTTCTCCGGCGGATCACACGGCTTCATCGTGGGCCACATCACCCCGGAGGCCCAGGAGGGTGGCCCCATCGCACTGCTGCGGAACGGAGACCGCATTACCATCGATGCGGAGAAAAACATTCTGTCCGTAGACTTGCCTACTGCGGAGTTAGAAAAGCGCCACACCGAATGGCGCATGCCAACTTATAAAGCCGAACGTGGCACTCTGGCGAAATACATCCGCCTGGTAAAGAGCGCTAGCTTGGGTTGTGTAACAGACGAGCTGTAGAGACGCTAACGTTCGGCCCACGGTTTACGCGCTTCCGGGATTCCGGCCGGACCGGGAATGAGCCAATCCGCAACTTCACCGGCTACAAACGCGTAGACGGCTTTATGAACGATATCGATAACTTGCTCGTCGACTGGCCAAGTCCACGGGAGCGCACCAGCACCGGTTACGTTCTCCCAGGTTTGATCATTTAGCAGGCGCAAGTTTAGGAAAAAGAACGAGCCCATAGGTCCACGTAGCCCGCGCTCTGCCATTAGGGCGCGTACTGCTCCCAGCAGCACGCCCTGGCTCCAATGCATGGTCCAGTTGGCCGCCACGGAATCCTCTTCGGGCTTTCGGAGAACCCGCTGTAGCGTGTGAGCGGGAACATACGAATTGGGCCGACCCGTTAACGACTGCTCCAATTTTTCAGTGAGCGTCATCGCGGCGACTCCCGCCGCTCCGGCCAGCAGTCCACACGCTATCCCGTTCCAGGTCATGTGATGATGCGCTTGGATAATAGTGCTATTTAGCTCTTCTCTGTATGCGACACATCAGTGTTCTGAGTCTCGCTGGTTGTACCCTGCCTGAGGCCTTCCTTAAAGCTCTTAATGCCTTCTCCCAGGCCTTTACCGAGTTCGGGCAGTTTCTTGCCCCCGAACACAAACACGGCAACTGCAAGGATGATGAGCAGGTGCTGTGGTCTAAGTAGTCCTTCGATCATGTAGACAACTCCTTCTGCAATTTTGCATGGGCTTGTTGCGCGGCCAAAAAGTCTAACGTGCCTAGCCGCGACCCACGCCTGGAACTGCTCAGTTTAGACCTCACGTACTCTACTACGATATCGCGTCCGGGGCCGGATGGGAAGCTGGGGTTATTGAGTGGTCCACAGAATCCACCCAATGAGGACCGCTTGCAACGGCAGTCTTGCCCAGAGTAGCCATTGGGGTAAAGGGCTATTGGTCACCTGGATGTGATGGGTGGCCATGTAGAAATTCGCGGGGAAGACTGCGAGCAGCAGGAGGACCAGGCCCCAGGCGGCGAGGCGGCGTAGTGGCGGCACCAGCAAGCAAACGCCACCGGCGATTTCGGCGATGCCACTAACGTAGACCAGCAGGCGAGGCGCAGGCAGGTACGGTGGAACGATCCTGGCAAACACATCAGTTCGAAGAAAATGCAAGCTTCCGGCGCTGAGGAACAGCAGCGACGCCGCAAAGAGAGAGATGCGTTTCAGCAGGTTGGCTTTATTCTATACGGCGGCAACTGTTCGCTAGGATGAAATGAGTTCATGAATGCTTCCTCCGTTGACCTGAAGAAGACGGTCAACCTGCCGAATAAAGATTTCCCGATGCAGGCGAAATTGCCCACCAGAGAGCCGAAAATGCTCGAAGACTGGGAGGCAATGCAGCTGTATGAGCGCATTCGCGAGAAGCGCGCGGGACGGCCTCAATATGTGCTGCACGATGGTCCGCCCTACGCGAACGGGAACATTCACCTGGGTACGGCCTTCAACAAAATAGTGAAGGATTTCGTCGTCAAATCGAAGAGCATGGCGGGCTTTGACGCGCCCTATATTCCGGGGTGGGATTGCCATGGCTTGCCGATTGAATTTAAGGTAGACCAGGAGTTAGGCAAGCGTAAAGCTTCGATGTCGGCGGCGGAGGTGCGCTCAGAATGCCGCGCTTATGCCGCGAAGTTCGTGGATATTCACCGGCGGGAGTTCAAACGCCTGGGCGTGCTAGGACGCTGGGATGACCCTTACTTGACGATGAGCGCGGAGTATGAAGCAGTGACCGCGCAGGCCTTCGTTAACTTCCTGCACGGCGGCTACGTTTACAA
>CAXUCT010000334.1:0-4120 GCA_964249415.1 uncultured Bryobacteraceae bacterium
CAATAAGTGGACCTACGACGTGAACCGCTCGCCTTCGAAGAGCCGCAACACGCCGTTTCACGGACATGAGTTCCGCGGCGGGCCGGTGGCTACGGTCGTGGGCGGAAAGTTTATCTGGAGATTGGAAAGTTAAGGGCTCGACGCAGTTTGAATGACAGCGACTAAGTCGTCCACTTCCTCGTCGGCGACGGTGCGCATATCAAATATGATCTTGTCGCGCTCGATGCGGGCGATCACCGGAACCGCGCCCCGGCGCAAGCGGCTCTCGAAGGCATTCGGCTCGGACGTAGTCAGCTCCACCACCCACGTTGGAAGCGTCTCGTCAGGAGTGGAGCCGCCGCCGATAGCGGTTTCGTTCTCCTGGATTGAAACGTTGAGAGCGGCAAGTTTTGCTGCCACGCGCTCGGCTCGCTGACGGATCTCTTTGATGGGAGCGAGAATCATCTGCAGCGAAGGAATCGCGCTCCAGTTCTCGGTAAGCAAATGCTTCAGCGTGACCTCAAGCGATTCGATGATGAGTTTGTCCACTCGCAAGGCGCGATATAGGGGGTTGCGGCGGATGCGCTGTACCAGGCTGGTTTCGCCCGCGATAATGCCACTCTGCGGACCGCCCAGCAGCTTGTCGCAACTGAACGAGACAACGTTTACGCCGGCCGCCAAGCTTTCCGTAACCAATGGCTCATCGATACCTTGCGCGCGTAAGTCGACCAGGCACCCGCTCCCAAGATCTTCGTAAACGAGAATGCCGCGGTCTCGTCCGAGCCCGGTGAGTTCCTTCAATTGAGGCCGCGCGGTAAACCCGGAGATGTGGAAGTTCGACCGATGCACGCGCAAGATCAGCCGCGTGCGTTCCCCGATAGCCTGCCTGTAATCGTCGATGTGGGTGCGGTTAGTGGTGCCTACTTCGCGTAGTAGGGCCCCGGAGCGGGCCATGATCTCGGGAATGCGAAAGCCGTCACCGATCTCAATCAGCTCGCCGCGCGAGACGATGACCTCGTTCCCGGCTGCCAGCTCACTCAACACCAGGAAAACGGCCGCCGCATTGTTGTTGACGATGATGGCATTTGCGCCAAGCAAATGTTCCAGCAGGCAAGCCGTATGCACATCGCGCTTGCCGCGCTTCCCGCTGTGAAGATCATACTCCAGGTTGGAGTAACGGCGGATGGGACGAAATTCCGCAATCGGCGCCCGCCCCAAGTTCGTGTGGAGAATGACGCCTGTGGCGTTGATCACCGGCCGCAGCGACCGGTGAAGAAGAGGACGGAGCCGCTGTTCGACTTCCGCTTCAACTGGGGCTTCGTCTGCTCCGTTGCCGGTACGAAGCGCCTGACGCCGCTCGGCAAGCACTGCGCGGACTTCCTTCGTGAGGAGATGCGTTGGAATGCGGTCCAGGTGCTTCAGCCTTCCCAAAACCTGATCGACAGCGGGCAGGCTGCGCAGCGGCTCCATCTATGCGATGGCGCGTTGCGTAAGCGCTTGCTTCAGATATTGACCGGTGTAGGACTCTGGGACGCTCGCCACCGTCTCCGGTGTTCCTTGCGCGATGATGCGGCCACCCGCTTCCCCGCCCTCAGGTCCCAGATCAATCACCCAATCAGCGGCTTGAATCAGATCAAGGTTGTGTTCAATGACGAGCACGCTGCCGCCGCTCTGGATGAGGCGCTGAAACGCTTCGAGAAGCTTAGCAATATCGTCAAAGTGCAGTCCAGTGGTGGGCTCATCAAAAAGGAATAGCGTTCCTTCGCAACTGGAAGCTGCCAAGTGAGCAGCGAGCTTTACGCGTTGCGCTTCACCGCCGCTCAGCGTTGTGGCCGATTGACCCAGTCTCAAATAGCCTAGCCCTACATCCTGCAACACTTTCAGTCGCGCAGCAAGGCGGGACGTGCCGGCCAAGAAAGAAAGCGCTTCGCGAACGGTGAGTTGAAGTACCTCATGAATGTTCAGGCCGCCGTAGCGAATATCGAGAACGCTCTGTTTGTAGCGCGTCCCTTTGCACTCTTCGCAGACAAGCTCTACGTCCGCGAGAAACTGCATCTCGACAGTGACGGTTCCATCGCCCTGGCATGTCTCGCAGCGGCCACCTGGAATATTGAACGAGAAATGCCCTGCGGTATAGCCGCGGCGTTCGGCTTCGGGAGTGCAGGAGTAGAGGTCTCGTATCAGCTCGAATGCTTTCACATAGGTGACCGGATTGGATCGCGGAGTACGTCCAATAGGCGATTGATCGACCATGACGGCAGAGGTCAACAGGTCGGCCCGCTCCATGCG
Organism: uncultured Bryobacteraceae bacterium; assembly: GCA_964249415.1. Classification (GTDB taxonomy): domain Bacteria; phylum Acidobacteriota; class Terriglobia; order Bryobacterales; family Bryobacteraceae; genus Bog-105. Next base: position 2,269 of record CAXUCT010000334.1, read on the forward strand.
CTTTAACGGGAGTTTTCGGACGGCAGTGTCAGTCGTACCTTCTTCTCCCGGCTTCTGCCGCTCTCCGTTAACTTCGGCATCAAGCGCGCGATATATCACCTGATGCACGAGGCTCGATTTGCCCGAGCCTGAGACGCCGGTGATCGCGACCATTACACCCAGGGGAATCTCGACATCGATGTTCTTGAGATTGTTGACACGTGCCCCGAAGAAACGAATGGTCCGCTTGAGGTTGATTTTGCGGCGACTCAGCGAACGGGATACAGAGAGCTCGCCGCGCAGGTATCGCCCTGTGAGGGATTGAACAACGTTGCGATCTGTAGCCGCTGGTGGAAGCAAGAGCTGATTGTAGGTGCCGGCGAAAATCACGCGCCCGCCATTCTCGCCTGCTCCCGGTCCGAGATCCAGAATGTGATCGGCCTCCATCATCACTTCGGGATCGTGCTCTACCACGATGATGGTGTTGCCGAGATCCTTCAGATCTTTTAAGATGTGGATGAGCCGTGCCGTATCACGGCTGTGAAGCCCGATAGACGGCTCATCAAGCACTTACACCGCGCCCACCAGGCGCGACCCAAGACAGGTTGCCAACTGAATGCGCTGAGCTTCGCCGCCCGACAGCGTGGACGAAAGGCGATCGAGCGTGAGGTACTCAAGACCGACATCGTTCAGAAACTTGCCGCGCTGACGAATTTCATCCAGTATGCGCTCCGCGATCTCTGATTCTTCCGGGCTCAGCTGCAATCCATTGAAGAACTGTTGGGCTCTCGCGATGTTCATTTGCGAGACTTGCGCGATATTGCAGTCCTCTAAACGCACCCACAGAGCTTCTTGTCTAAGCCGCGCGCCGCGGCACTCCGGACACTGAGTGTAGGCCCGATAGCGGCTCATGAAGACGCGCACATGGACTTTGTACTTCTTCTTCTCCACCTCCTTGAAGAAGCGGTAGATGTGCTTGCGGACGAATTCCTTCTCCTCGCGCTTCAGGTCGGCATAGCAGACATTCAGCCGCACTTTGCCGCGGCATTTTGGCTTGAAGTCCACTTCGTAATACCAGATGTATTGGGGCTTGGTCCACGGATCTATAGCGCCATCTTCAATCGATAAAGTCGGATCGGGAATGATCAAATCCAGATCGTAATCGATGGTGTTGCCGAATCCTTGGCACAAAGGACACGCGCCGATCGGGTTATTGAAGCTGAAGAGCGTAGGTTCCGGAGTGGTGGCTTCAAGACCGCATTTCTTGCACGCGAATCGCTCGCTAAAATGCAAAGTTTGAGGATCAGCGACGGCGGCTTGCTCAAAGAACACCTCGGCGCTTTCGCGATAGCAGATTTCAACTGTATCGACCAGCCGCTGGTGCGAATCAGCACTGACAACGATGCGATCGGCAAGGATGTAGAGCGGTTTTGCGAAATCAATTTCAAGCAAGGACTCGGGCGTGGAGAATTCGAAAGTCTGGCCCTCCTGGAAGAGCCGGTTGAATCCTTTCTTCCGCAGATCGAACAGACGATCACGAAGCGGAGCGGCATCGCCGGGCGGGTCGGCTTTCACCGGAAAAAGCGCGTACCAGCGCGAGCCTTCCGGCTGCGCGAGCATGGCCTGGGCGACTTGGTCGACCGAGTCACGCTCAATGCGTGTTCCGTCGTTAGGGCAGTAAGTCCTGCCGGCGCGCGCCCACAGCAGCCGCATGAAGTCGTAAAGCTCGGTTGCAGTGGCAACGGTGGAGCGCGGGTTTCGAGTCTGATTCTTTTGCCGGATCGCAATTGGCGGGGCGATACCGAGGATCTCGTCGACATCGGGCTTCTCCATGCGCTCGAGAAACTGCCTTGCATACGCAGAGAGAGATTCA
>CAXUCT010000334.1:4130-5114 GCA_964249415.1 uncultured Bryobacteraceae bacterium
GGTAACAACAGTCAACTCGTTGTGGGGAATGTCCACGTCGAGATTTTTCAGGTTGTGAACGCGCGCGCCGCGTATGGCCAAGACCGGCTTTCCCGCGACTGCGACATCGGCCGCAACGGAGGATTCACATGACGCTAAGCTGGACTTTTCCGGCATTCCTAGGAGAATTCAATTCGTGCCTCCGGCGAGGCGCTAGCAGGGGAGGAGTACCTTCTCAGTATAGGATGCGCTGCAATTACGGCCTGCTCCACAAACAATGTTATTGGACGACCAAATCAAACCTTTTCGCCAAGACCTGTTGAGGTGGTTTGTGGAGCACCGGCGCGACCTGCCCTGGCGCCGGACGAGCGACCCATTTGCAATCTGGATCTCGGAGGTTATGCTGCAGCAGACGCGTGTTGCCGCGGTGATCCCGTATTACGAGAGATTTCTCCGCAGGTTTCCTGATTACCATGCGTTGGCGGACGCGCCGGAAGTTGATTTGCTGGCACACTGGGCTGGTCTGGGCTATTACTATCGGGCGAGGAACATGCAAAAGGCCGCGCTAGCTATGCGCGACCGCGGTTCGTTCCCGGAGCGGCACGAAGATATCCGGCTGCTTCCGGGTGTCGGCGATTACACAGCGGCAGCTGTTGCCAGCATCGGATTCGGTTTGCCGCATGCAGTGGTGGACGGCAACGTGTTTCGCGTCCTTAGCCGGGTTCACAATGACTCGACAAATATCGCATCGGGAGCTGGCCGTAAACACTTTTCTGCCGTGGCAGAGAGATTGCTCGATCGCGAGCAGCCGGGTCAATTCAACCAGGCGGTAATGGAGTTGGGAGCGACCGTCTGTCTACCAAAGAATCCGCAGTGCCTGATTTGCCCAGTTTCGGCGCTGTGTGGTGCACGGAAAAGCGGAACGCAGAACGATCTCCCAGTGAAGCTGATTCGGCAGAAGAGCGCTCCAGAGCAGCGCGTGCTGTTCTGGATTGAGCGCGAAAA
>CAXUCT010000335.1:0-1147 GCA_964249415.1 uncultured Bryobacteraceae bacterium
GTTCGTCGGGAACTGGTCGCCAAGGCTCAACAAAAAATTTTAATGGAGGGAATCGATCCAACGGTAGAGCCCCCTCCCGAGATGCCAGAAGCACCTGTGAAGATCCTCGCGCAGAAGTTACTAAGCTGCTTGCAAGTTGATGAGCCTAAACAGCTTGATTCCTTGCTTGAATCTTTTGAGGGAGTCTCGTCATCTGAATTGATCGGCGCACTGTTCGATCTCCAGATGTCTGGTCTGGTCCGGCAACTCCCCGGCAGGAACTTTGTAAAGGTGTGGTAAAAAGAGTAGCGTTCGTTCTGGCCGCACCGGGGGAGTATCGACGGTACTGGGATAACGGAAGTTAGTTATCGAGTGCCGCTTCAGGTCTCATCAGGCAATGTTGGTTCGGATCAAAGTGTCGAGTATCGGATAAAGAAGCTCGTATGGCTAAATCGCTCGTCATCGTCGAATCCCCGGCGAAGGCGAAAACAATCGGGAAATATTTGGGCAAGCAGTATATCGTGAAGGCCTCGCTGGGTCACGTTAAAGACTTGCCAAAGAAGGACTTGGCTGTGGACGTCGATCACGACTTCACACCCAGGTACGAGATTATTGAAGGCAAAAAGAAGCTCATCACTGAGCTGAAGCAAGCAGCCAAGGGCGTCGATTCCGTCTACCTCGCCGCTGACCCGGATCGCGAAGGCGAAGCAATATGCTGGCATCTGAAGGAAGAACTCGAGCCCAAGAAGGCGTCCGACAAGCCCGCGATTTTTCGCGTTATGTTCAACGAGATCACCGCTAATGCGGTGAAGAAGGCATTCGACAAGCCGACCGCAGTCAATGTCAATCTCGTGGACGCGCAGCAAGCCCGGCGCGTGCTGGATCGTCTGGTCGGCTATAAGATCTCACCGCTGCTTTGGGACAAGGTTCGCCGGGGTCTTTCGGCCGGGCGCGTCCAGACTGTTGCCGTACGCCTGGTTGTCGAGCGTGAACGCGAAATACGTGCCTTTCAGAAGCAGGAATACTGGACCATTGACGTAGCGCTCAATGCCAAAAAGCCGCCCGTACTCACCGCCCGGCTCAGCAAGCGCGCCGACGAAACTCCGACCGTCGCCAATGAGGAAACTGCAACCGGAATCGTTTCTGATCTGGATGGCGCATCTTATAT
>CAXUCT010000335.1:1157-5105 GCA_964249415.1 uncultured Bryobacteraceae bacterium
ATCTTATATAGTCCGCTCGGTCGGCACTCGCGAAAAGCGACGTAACCCGGTGCCCCCGTTCATCACCTCCACGCTCCAGCAGGAAGCCTCGCGTAAACTGCGCTTCAGCGTCAAGAGAACTATGATGCTCGCGCAAGGTCTCTACGAGGGCAAAGAACTCGGCACGGAGGGCTCGGTCGGCCTCATCACCTACATGCGTACTGACTCCACGCGTGTATCCGACGATGCTCTCACGGAAGTTCGAGGCTTTGTTTCTGAGCGTTACGGCCAGGATTATCTGCCCGGCTCACCGAACATTTACAAGACGAAAAAGGATGCGCAGGACGCGCATGAAGCTGTTCGGCCCACCTCCGTCCTTCATACTCCCGAGTCGCTCGAAAAGTTCCTTGCTTAAGACGAGTTGAAGCTCTACCGCCTGATCTGGATGCGCTTCTTCGCCTCTCAAATGATGCCCGCCGTCTTCGATCAGACCACTATTGACATCGCTGCTAAAGGCAAGAGCAATGTGGACTACATGTTTCGCGCCAGCGGCAGCGTGCTGAAATTTGAGGGATTCTTAAAGGTCTACGAAGAAGGCAAAGACCAGAAGGACGAAGACGACGAAGACCTGAAACATAAGCTACCCGCCGTAACCGAAGGCGAGACACTGAAATTCAGGGAAATCCGCCCCGAGCAGCATTTCACCGAACCTCCGCCGCGTTACAACGAAGCGACTCTGGTGAAGCGTCTCGAAGCCGATGGTGTAGGCCGTCCTTCGACCTATGCTTCCATTTTATCTACTATTCAGGATCGCGAGTACGTCCAAAAAGACGGCGGTAAGTTCTCCCCTACTGAGCTCGGCATTGTGGTAACGGACCTGCTGCTGGAAAGCTTCAATAACCTCTTCGATGTGCACTACACGGCGCGCATGGAAGAGGAGCTCGACGAAATCGAAGAAGGCAAGCTCGAATGGCGAGTCGCCATGGCTGAGTTCTACGGCCGTTTCCAGAAGGACCTGGAGAATGCGGCTCAGAACATGACCGACATCAAGCGCATGGAGCGTCCGACAGACCTCAAATGCGAAAAATGCGGAAAGCCCATGGTCATCAAGTGGGGTAAGCACGGCAGCTTCATCGCATGCACCGGTTACCCGGAGTGCACCAACACCCGCGAACTCACCGTTGACCTTCCCGATGTGGACGGCGCCGACCTCGGTGAGCAGGACGAAGCCGAATATTGCGAAAACTGCGGCCGTCCCATGGTCCTGAAGAAAGGCCGGTTCGGGCAGTTCTTTGCCTGCTCCGGCTACCCGGACTGTAAAACCACGAAGCAAATCGGCGGCGAACAACGTAAGGACGTGCCGCTTGAAGAGAAATGCCCGCAATGCGATAGCAATCTGGTTCAGAAGTTTGGCCGCTACGGCGAATTCGTCGCCTGCAGCAACTATCCGAAATGCAAGCACGTTAAGCAAAAAACCATCGGCGTACCTTGCCCGAACTGTTCAGAAGGGCAGGTTGTGGAGCGTCGCTCCAAGCGGGGGAAGACTTTCTACGGGTGCAATCGTTATCCGGATTGCGATTTTGTGGCCTGGGGTAAGCCCATTCCGGAAAAGTGTCCCGAATGTGGCAGCAGCTACTTGGTTGAGAAATATCTCAAAGCCGGAGCCATGGCCCAGTGTCCTAACGCCGAGTGCAAATACAAACACCCCCTCGAAGTTGTGGCGGAACCTAGCGTCGCCTGATCCGGCCCGTTTCTAACTGTGCCTCTCACCGAGGATTCATTGCTTGCCGAGCAACGGCGTCTCGATGAAGCAGAGAACCACAGTAAGCATTGGAGACGTTGGGGTCCTTACCTGGCTGAGCGGGCCTGGGGCACGGTTCGGGAAGACTATAGCGCCGATGGAGATGCTTGGGAGTACTTTACGCATGACCACGCTCGTTCTCGGGCCTATCGCTGGACCGAAGATGGCATCCTCGGCATCTGTGACAACCACCAATATCTCTGCTTCGCGCTTGCACTTTGGAACGGCAAAGATCCCATCCTGAAAGAGCGGCTCTTCGGTCTCACTGGTAAGCAGGGAAATCATGGCGAGGACGTAAAAGAGCTCTACTATTACGTCGATGCCACTCCTACCAGCTCCTATCTTAAAGGGCTTTATAAGTACCCTCAGGCAATCTTCCCCTACGATCATCTAGTCGACGAGTCGCGCCGTCGCACGCGTCACGACCCAGAGTACGAGTTGCAGGATACTGGCGCTTTTGACGGGAGCCGCTACTTCGATGTGTTTGCGGAGTATGCAAAGAATGACGCGGATGACATTCTGATCCGCATTACGCTTGTGAATCGCGGACCAGAAGCTGCGCCGCTTACCCTGCTACCCACACTCTGGTTTCGCAACACCTGGACTTGGTCGAGCAGCGAGGAACCACCCGGCAAGCCCGCCTTGCACTTAAGCAGCAGCTCCGACGCAATTGAAGCTCATCACGCCGAGCTCGGCGACTTCACCTTGTCCCTTGACGGCACACCTCAGGTTCTGTTCACCGAGAACGAGACCAATACCCAGCTTTTGTGGCAAACGGTCAGCGAAGGCAAGTTCTACAAGGACGCTTTCCACGAGTTCATCGTTCATGGCCGTACTGACGCTGTGAATGCAAAACAACAAGGCACCAAGGCATCTGCGGTGTATTCGCAAACACTCCAAGCTGGCCAGCAAGCCGTTCTCCGCTTTCGCCTCTCCCGCGCCGGTCTGCCCAGTCTGCCTCGCGAGGAGTGGGACGCCGTATTCGCAAAACGCATCCTTGAAGCCAACGAGTTTTACGCGCACTTGGGACAAGATCTGCAAGGGGAAGCCGCCCATGTGCAACGTCAGGCGTTTGCCGGCATGTTCTGGGGCAAGCAGTTCTACCATTTCGTCGTCGAGAACTGGCTCAACGGTGATCCCGGTGCGCCGCCCCCTCCGGAACAGCGTAAGCACGGCCGCAATCGCAAATGGCGCCACCTGTTCAACGCGGATATCATCTCGATGCCGGACAAATGGGAGTATCCCTGGTACGCTGCCTGGGACCTCGCCTTCCACACGGTTGCTATCGCCCCAGCCGACCCCGATTTCTCAAAAGCCCAGCTTTCGCTCTTCGTCCGTGAGTGGTATCTGCACCCCAACGGTCAGATCCCCGCCTACGAATGGTCGTTCAGCGATGTGAATCCACCGGTACACGCTTGGGCCGCTTGGCGCGTCTTCAAAATCGACCAGCGCCTAAAAGGCAAGCCGGACCACGCCTTTCTGGAGCGCGTGTTTCACAAGCTGCTGATGAACTTCACTTGGTGGGTGAATCGGAAGGATTCGGAAGACGCCAACATCTTCGAAGGCGGTTTTCTCGGTCTGGACAATATTGGCATCTTTGATCGCAGTGCCCCTCTTCCTAGTGGCTGGCTACTCGAACAATCCGACGGTTCCAGCTGGATGGCGATGTTTTCGCTCAACATGTTAAAGATCGCGTTGGAACTCGCCGGTTTCGACTCAGCTTATGAGGACATCGCCAGCAAGTTCTTCGAGCACTTCCTGTACATTGCCGACGCTATCAATCACCACGAAGGCACGGGTCTCTGGGATGAGGAGGATGGCTTTTACTATGACCGCCTGCGCACCAACGCGACCGACTATCAACTGCTGCGCGTGCGTTCTCTTGTAGGACTTGTTCCACTATTTGCCATTGACACGCTCGAGCCGGATGCGGTCGACCGCCATCCCGGGTTTAAGAAGCGTATGGAGTGGTTCATTGAACACCGCATAGATCTTACTGAAGGGCTCGCTTCGATGACCAAAGGCGGCATGCAAGAGCGCCGGCTTCTCTCCGTCGTGAACGGTCCGCGCCTCGAAAGAATTTTCCGTCGCCTTTTCGACGAGAACGAGTTCTTGTCACTTTACGGCATTCGCTCACTTTCCCGCTTTCACAAAGAACACCCTTACTC
>CAXUCT010000336.1:0-5048 GCA_964249415.1 uncultured Bryobacteraceae bacterium
GGTCATCGTACCCACGCCGAAGTGCCGTCGCCATCAGATGGATCGCATTACCCCCTCGATAGGACTTTTCGGTTGTGGGATTCATAGGCATTCCCAGTGGGCTTGCACTGGGCTCCCAGGGTTTCTGCCACGGCGCAACACCCTTCTCCAGCATTTCGACAATGTTGTCGGTTACCTCCTGACGAAAATCCCGCTTTTGGGACGGTACGGCGGCTTCGTCGCCGGGAATGGTGTGTGTAGCTGTCGCCATGTCGGCTACGCCTCCCCGTCCGAAGCGTCTGTACTTTCGTTCGCAATAAACGCTAAATCTGTTTGCTCGGTTTCGAATCCTGAACCGTCCAAAGGCTCTCCGCCGATCAGATCAAGCAGGCATTGAGCTGTTTCGCGGACGGGCAACTTAAGTGGATTGTGCACGTATGCTCTTTCGGAGCCGGCCCCTGACTGGCGGGCCGCCTCAATAGCTAGGGTTTCGAGACGGAGTTTTCGGACAGTCAGGAGCGAGAATCCACGAGAATCTAGTCAGAAGTAAGGCTAAGCTAGCAAATTGCGTCGTCCGTGCAGGAGACGGTTGTCGGTTTTGTGAGCGCTTCCTCTACACTGCGCCAAGGGGGGACCTAACAGATGCAAGGTGAGCTCTGTCCAGATTGCCAACGGGTCAGACATAAGCGTAAGCCGACGCCGTGCTGTTGACAAAATGGCAACAATGGACCCACCGCCCCTGACCGATGGTGTAATCTTTCTTCGGCCCCTCCGCGTTGCAGATGGTCCCGCACACCTCGCGGGAGAGGATGCCGAGATTGCCGCTTACCTGAGCGGCGGGGAAAGCACGGAAGAGACGGTCCGGGCGTATATTCAGCGGTCTTCGGAAGATTGGCGGAACGATGGCCCGAGACGCGCCTTCGGGATATTCAGCTGTGCTAATGCTTCGCTCGTTGGCTCCGTCGAAGCGAACCTCTCTTTGCCTACCCTCAAGCCTCGGCAGGTCAACGTCTCATACGGCGTATTTTCGAAGTGGCGTGGCCAAGGTATCGCAGTCAGGGCGGTACGTCTAATCTGCGGCTACCTTCGAACGTGTACTGACAGCGCTGAAGTGATCATACGAACAGTGCCCAGCAATCATGCATCGGCTAAAGTCGCCGAGAAGGCGGGCTTCCGTTTCGAGGGGCTTCGGTACGAATCGGACACCCCAATGCTGACCTACTCGCTTGATCTGCAGAGCCACTTGAATTCACCAATGCTTGACGGCACATCTTTCACTTAGGTCCTTAGTCATGGGTACTCGGAAGGTAAACGGGCTAGTCCTATACATCCGCCCTGACGGAGAAGTAGCAATCTACACTGCGCAGCACATTTCAGCTGTTCGCCTGCCGCGTTCAACGTGTAGCTTTTTGGATCAACCGAGGCGCCATTCACGAGCGCTCAGGCAGACTGTTACGAATCGCTCCCACTAATTCGCCTCGAAAAGGTTTTTTATGACACGCGAAGGCGATTCTATGCTGGTGTTTTCAGACGTTGCACAAACTCAGATAAGATGTCGCTTGTAGGTGGTAATGCTCCAAATTGCTGAAGGAGTCCGAGCGATTCTACCAGCACCCAGTCTTCTATAATTTTCCCTCTCGCAATGCGATGGATAGTTATCATCCTGATGTTTACGCGCTTTCTAGTCGGCGGAATTCCCATCCACTGACCTGTTTGCGTTCCATCCATCGCCAGTTGGCTGAGTACTCGATCTTCGTCAACGAACATTTGCTCTACTGTGAACTTGAGATCGGGAAACCCGGACAGCCAATGCGTGAGATGGGCTTTCACTGCGGCAGGACCTCGTGGTGTTGCAATCGTAGGGGTGCCCGATTGAATTTGGTGTGTGTGGCAGTCTTCATCGAAAATGATATCTGCGACTTCGAGCTTCCGCTCATTCCAGAGTTCTTCAACGAACCTCGTTACAACCTGTTTGTTGTCTCTCATGTTCGACACGCTTCCTTACAACATTCTCTGTTAGGATTCGCTCAACCACTCGCTCAATACAATCTCACACGATTATGGTAAATCCGAAGGATCGCCGTTGCGGTTTGGGCCGCTACCCACTGCCCGAAAGATTGTAGATCTCTGTCTTGAAGACAGAGCGTGATGTTTACGTCCGGGGCCTTCGCGTCCATGATCCTACATGTGCCCAAATATAGAATCCCGATAAGATCTGCTCTAACGGCATAGTGCCGAATGTGAGGGGTGTTAGACGGGATCATGCCGGATTACCCGCCACTTCGCGACTACACACGATCTGATTGATAACAATGTCGTTTCCCCTCAATCAAATCCAGTTCGCAGCGTGCGCGACAATCTCTTATTCGGACCTTCCAAAGAAGTGCTACACTCTTCTTTGGAATGAACAAAGGACAAGCTTCCGATCCAAAACGGTCCGAGGTTCTGCAAGGGACGCTCGACCTGATGATTCTCAAGACGCTGGAAACTATGGGTCCGCTGCACGGCTACGGGATCGCGCGCCGGATCGAGCAACTCAGTGAGGACGTTCTGCAATTGAACGAAGGCACGGTCTACACCTCGCTCTTGCGTCTGCAGCAGCAGGGCTGGATTTCCTCCGACTGGGGAGCATCGGAAAACAACCGCAAAGCCAAGTTTTATTCCATTACCAAAGCGGGCCGCAAACAGCTCTCGGCGGAGACGCAGAACTGGGAGCGCATCTCTGGCGTTATTGCGAGAGTTCTGAAAGCCGTAGCCACCAGATGAGCCGAATGGGACACGTTCTCAAGGAGCAGTTAGCGCGGTTGCGGGGATCGTTCGGACGCTACCGGTTTGAGGGCGAGTTCGACCAAGAGGTGGAAATACATCTGGCGTTGCTGGTGGAGCGTTTTGTGAGCCGCGGCATGAGTCTGGAAGAAGCGCGGTACGCGGCACGGAAGCAATTTGGAGGGATCACTCAAATTAAAAATGAGCTGCGGGATCGCGCGACATTTCGACCGTTAGAGGCATTGCTGCAAGACAGCACATACGTGGTCCGACAATTCCGAAGATCGCCGCTGTTTGCTTTCACTTCAATATTGACGCTTGCGCTGGGCATAGGCGCAAACACGGCCATCTTCACGCTGGTGGATCAGCTCATCCTTCGTCTGCTGCCTGTTAAAGATCCAAAGCAAATAGTGGCTCTGGTTGCGCAGGGACCGTATTACGGCGACAACATGGGCCGCAACGTACTGTCTTACACCATGTACCAGACTATCCGGGACAGGAATAAAGTGTTCAGTCTGATGATGTGCCACCGTGCCGTTGACTTCACCGCGACTTCGGCTTCGGAAAGCCAGGTGTTGAGTGGCGAACTCGTCTCGGGAAATTATTTTTCTATGCTCGGCATCAACGCGGCCGCGGGTCGACTGTTTACCTCGAACGATGATCTTCGCCTGAGCGTGAACCCGGTGGCCGTTCTCAGCTATGACTACTGGAAAAGCAAGTTCGCAGAGGATGCACGCGTCATCGGGCGAACGATTCTGGTTGATAGTTATCCTTTAACAATCGTTGGCGTTTCGGCGGCTGGCTTCAGTGGTCTGGAGCCTGGTTTACCAACACAGCTTTTCGTGCCGATGATGATGACGCCGGCACTTTTCCCGCAACAAGACTACAGCAATATGTTTGATCCCAGGCTCAGGTGGGTGAACGTCTATGGACGCTTGGCCCCAAACATAACGCAGGATGGCGCGAAAGCAGCGTTACAGCCACTGTTCCACCAGATCCTTCAGGCTGAGGTATTGCAGCCAGGCTTCGCTCATGCCGCAGCCTATGACCGGCAGCAGTTCTTGAAGATGTGGATGAATGTCGTTCCTGGCGGGCAAGGAAATACAGTACTGAGGCGGCAATACGAAAAGCCTCTGATGTTGGCAATGGGCGTGACCGGTTTTGTGCTCTTGATTGCATGCGCAAACCTGGCGAGCCTGCTGGCGGCCCGGTCAGTGGTGCGGGCGAAAGAGATTGCGGTCCGATTGGCGATCGGTTCGAGCCGCGCCCGAATCGTTCAGCAGCTCATAACCGAAAGTGTCTTGCTCGCGCTGATGGGCGGGATTTGCGGCACTGGACTTGCGATGGCAATTGTAAAAGCGCTGCTGGCCTTCCTGCCCCACAACCCGACCGGCTATGCAATTTCAAGTACACCCGACCTGCGCATACTTTTCTTTACTATCGGCCTATCGTTCATCACGGGCCTTGTCTTTGGACTCATACCTGCGCTGCAGGCGGTGCAACCGAAAATTTCTAATACGCTGAAAGCGACAGCGGCCAGCGTAAGCGGCGGCGCGGGACACGTCAATTTCCGTAAGTGGCTGGTTTCGATTCAGATTACGATGTCTCTGCTGCTGCTCATCTGTGCTGGACTCTTCATTCGCAGCCTAGCTAATCTGCATGGAGTCGATCCAGGATTCAGAACGAAGAACCTTGCGCAATTCGAGATGGATCTCGGATCTATCGGCTATGACAAGATGCGGGCGCATGTTTTTTATGACGAACTGGAAGCCCGTCTGGAGCAACTGCCCGGTGTGAGGTCTGCTGGCGTTGCCACTAACGCTGTACTTACCCATAGCGATTGGGAAAGCCACATACGCGTGGCTGGCCGAGTCGCCAAGCCAGGTGAGAAGAGCGAGGCATTTGTTAATAGAGTTAGTCCAGGGTATTTCAAGACACTGGGTATTCAACTTCTTTCAGGCCGCACCTTCTGGCCAAGTGACGTATCCGGGGCGCCCAATGTAGTGATCGTCAGCAAAAGTTTCGCCCGGCGTTTCTTCGGTTCGGAGCCCGCGGTCGGGCATCGTATCGGCCGTGGACTGGATGTTACTCAACCGACGGATCTGGAAATCGTCGGCGTGGTGAACGACATCAATTATCAGGATCTGCGGGAGAAGGATTCGCCCCAGCTCTATCTTTGCGCGCCGCAAGGAATGGAGCTTTACACCACTGTGTACTTGAGTACTGACGGCAAGCCCGGCGCCGTTCTTTCGAGTGCGCGAGGCCTGGTACATCAAATGGAGCCAAAGGCGCCGGTCATGAAT
>CAXUCT010000337.1:0-710 GCA_964249415.1 uncultured Bryobacteraceae bacterium
CCTCCGGCCGTTGCGAGACCGGATAATACAGTTGCCCATCCTCTCGCAAAAATCGATCAAAGATCACCAACGGAATCTCGTACTTGCCTTTCGGCAGGTCAAACGAATCCTCCACCTCATCCCGCACGATAAACAACCCGAACATCCCTGCGTACATGTTCAGCCGGTTGATTCCCATTGCGTGGTCGTGATACCACAGCAGCGTGGCCTCTTGCTCATTCGGATAGTGATAAGTCGCCGACTTGCCCGGCGCGTACCAGTTCTCCGGATAACCATCGCTGATGGGCGGCGCCTTCGCTCCGTGCAGGTGCACTACGCTGCGCGCCTCCGGCTTGTCCGCTTCCGCCCCCATCACCGTATGGTCAACAGGAAGAAAGTGCTTTGCAGGCAGCTCGTTGGGCCAATCCACCAGCACGCCTTCCCCGCTCCGCGTCTCAATCGTCGGTCCCGGCACGCCCGATCCGAACGCCCAGAAACGAGTCGCCGCCAAATCGCGGTGAACCTTCCGTGCAATCTCATGTAATGGAATCCGGTAAAACGGAAGCTTCACCTGCGCATTGGTGGGGCTCGGCCGCGTTCCCATGCTCCTGGCCACCTCTATCAGGGGCAGCGCATCCACGTAGGGCGCCAGCTTCCCTGGATCGATCAGCTTCGGAACCGGCGCCAGCTTCGGCATATGATGCGGCAGCTGCATCATCGCCGCCGCCGCG
>CAXUCT010000337.1:720-4560 GCA_964249415.1 uncultured Bryobacteraceae bacterium
CTTACAAAGCAAAGGCGGGAGAATCCGCTTCTCCCGCCCGTGACCCACTAACAGGTAAGCCGGCTTGACTTACTGCACCAGGCCGGTTGTCTCCGACAAAGTCAAGCCTGGATTCGGTGCTTGGTTAAAGTTAAACATAGTGCTGATCGAGTTCGCATAGGAATCAAACGAGCCCTCGCCAATCCGCTGCCCGCCCAGCCAGTTGTCCTCAATGAAGCGAAGAACTGATGTTTGGTCTGTCAACGTGTGGTCCACGAAGTTCGGCTTCGCGTAAGGTGAAATCACCATCAGCGGCATGCGAGTTCCATATCCACAGCGGCCCTGCGCGTGCTTCGTTGCGGAGTTCACCCCAGGCAGCGCCGTCGCGCCATTGCCGCAGCTTGCTCCCGTCAGCGCATCGGAGCTGGATGAGGACGTGTTCACAACTGGCGCGATCTGGTGGTCATACCAGCCGTCCGAGTCATCGTAGGCCAACACAACTGCGGTGTTCGCCCAATCGCCGTGCTGCTGCAGGAAGTTGGTTACGTGAACCACAAACGCCTGCTCATCCAGAGGATTGGAATTGCCCGGATGTGCATCTTGGTACCTCGGCGCCTTCAAGAAAGTAACCGCTGGGAAGTTACCAGCCTCAACCGCGGCGTAAAAGTCGTTTATGTCGTATTGATGGTTGGCTGCGTCGCCGTGCTTGCCAATCATGCTCACCGACGTAGGACGCGTGTGGGCTAAGTTTGCCGTGGAAGCGTAGTATTGGAACGGTTGGTGGTGCGGTGAATAATCGGTCTCTGTCAGCCCGGTGATCGGAGAAACGGTGCTCCGGCTGCAACCCGTGCTGCCATTCGCGTTCACCGTCCTTAGGTTAAACCCGCCCTCGAACCAACCCCAGGAAACTCCAGCTTGGTTCAGTAAATCACCTACGTTGGTTCCACCAAACTGCACCGTGGTACCCGTCGGCGTGGAACAAACATCTCCATACGGGTCCGCATCATTGATTAACGTCAGCCCCCCGTTTCCATCGCTAACGATCGCCGAACTCGGCGTGTTGGTGGCGATCGTAATTCCGTTCGTCTGTCCCGAGATAAGATTGATCGCTCCCGGTGTAGACGGCCCGAACTGCGTTGAAAAAGAGTTATCGTTCATCGCGAAATGTTGCGCGTAGTTCCACATTCCAGTAACTGTATTTCCATCGAAATAACCCATCACTAAGCCTTTGGTCTTAATCACCGGTGGATAATAGCCCGGTGTGTTGCCGGCCGTGCCCGTCCGAACCGGGAACGAATCCATAAGCCCGTGATTATAAGCTTGCTGCTCGGCCATGTACGCGTGGTTTTGGTCAGCCGTCAACGCTTGTGACCGGTCCAGGCGAAACGGGTTCGAAGCCCCCGCGCCGTTGGCAGAGTTCAGTAGATTTGGATTGTTGGTCAGCAACACTCCGCTCAATCCGTTTACGGTCGGCGTCCCTTCCGCCGCATGAAAAGCCGGTTCGCTCGGCGGGTTCACGGCCTTCGGGTAAGTAGCAAAATAGTGGTCAAACGATATGTTCTCACCAAAAATAACCACAATGTGCTGAATCGGCGTAACTGGCGTTCCAGCGCCCTGCCGGGCGCTCGCCAGTTGCGGGTCTATCGTGAGCCCTAAAACCAGCACAGTTACTAATGACACTGAGAGAAATGCTCGCATGAAATCCTCATAGCTGATATCGACAGGCATACTCCGTCTCGGAGTAGCCTCCGTTAGAGTAGGGGAAGGAAGTTACATCGATGTGAACGCTAGGGCTTTTAGCAAAACATCCAGCTTCGAGCCTACAAGCTCGCCTTTTTCCGCATCCTCGCTAAAACCACCAGCAGCAAGCCACCGCCGGCAAGCGCCAGACTCAGCGGCTCCGGGGCGAATTGCAGGTCATCCACGCCAAAATTTCCGCTGCCCGAACTGATCACCAGGGACTTGATGTCTACGCCCGTATCCCGGATAACGTAATACGCGTTGAAGGGAGTGCGGCCGTCAATTGGCACGGTCTCCGTGTAAGTGCCAAGCACGTTACCCGCCGCTCCTTCGGCCGTTATTGTATCTGCGGCGCCGTCACTCTCCGAAACACCGATCCCGATAATATCCACCAAGTTAGTCAACGTGATCGTAATCCCGCCTGTGACAGCACTCGCTGTGCTCAGGTAATTCGGCGCGCTTTGTGAACTGTAAGGATACGCGAACAGCGGATTGTTAGCCGTGTTGCTGGAGATGGACTGCACCCCGACCGAAGCATAGGCGTTCGGCGCCACTTGGGTGAATGGAGTTAGGCTGTCAAAATTGACGTATACTCCAAAACGCGGTGAAAGCTTATCGCCTGCGTAGTTGTTATCGTTTGCCGAGGCCACCGTAATCGTCGTCGCTTGGCAGATGCAAGCCGAAATCGCCAGCGCACCGCTGAGGAAGAACATCTTCTTCATGTGATCGAATAAGTCCTTAGGAAAGAATGCACTTCACCTAAGTAACTCCATCGACGTCACATCCTGGTGACGGAAATGTGAATAACGCGTTACATCAGTGTTGCCGGGCCGATAACCCCATAGTGCCTTCGCATGCGGCTTCGCAATTCCGCTCGCGCTCGTAGCAACCGGCTCTTCGCGGCCG
Source organism: uncultured Bryobacteraceae bacterium (assembly GCA_964249415.1). Classification (GTDB taxonomy): domain Bacteria; phylum Acidobacteriota; class Terriglobia; order Bryobacterales; family Bryobacteraceae; genus Bog-105. Next base: position 3,346 of record CAXUCT010000337.1, read on the forward strand.
CTACCGAAATGCCCAGCGCCTCTGCCACCTGCGGCATGGGCAATTGCTGAACATCCCGCAGCAGAAAAACATGTCGAAGTAGCGGCGGCGTTCGTCGAATCTCCTCTTCCAGCACTTCCGCAACTTGCGCCTTCCCCAGTGCCTGCTCCGGCGAATGCCCTCCGTCACGCAGCTCTAACTTCATCGACTCGTCCTCGCCTTGCAGATCGTCAATGAATGAAAACCGCGCTCTTCGCGCTCCACGTAGCCGCATCAGGCACTGATTCACAACAATCCGCGTCAGCCACGTCGAGAATTTGGCGTCCCGGTGAAATTGGTCAATGTGTTCATAGGCCTTCCAGAACGCATTCTGTACCTCGTCCTCGGCGTCTCCTTTGTCCCTCATAATCGATACTGCTACTTTCAGCGCCGGCGTCTGATACCGCCTCATCAATTCATCAAATGCCGCCTGATCTCCTTCGCGGCACCTATTTACCAAATCATCGTCGCTGGCTTGCGCGTATAGAGGGTTTTGCATCTGACATCCACCCTGCGAATCCATCAATTAAGCCTCTATGAACGACTTTATTCCCGAAGAAACCTCTTCGGTAGCTGTCGCTAAAACTGATTTCAGCTCAGCAGAAATTTCAGCGCCGAATGTATCTTACAATAAAGGAACGTTAAAGGACCCTGAAAATCCCGAGGATGCCCTCCGGAGAGTCCTTGCTAGCTATGACATCGGTCAGAAGCTACGACAACTCCGCCTTCGCAAGAAAATAGCCCTCGTCGATCTGGGCAAGCATACTGGCCTATCCGCATCTATGCTCTCCCAGCTCGAGAACGGTAAGCTCATCCCCACGCTCCCCACCTTGGCCCGTATCGCCATGGTCTTTGATGTGGGCCTAGAGTTCTTCTTTGGCGAAAAACGCTCCCGGCGTGTCTTTGTACTGACTCGCGCGGAAGACCGCCTCCGTTTCCCCGAACTGCCGGACAGCCCAGTACCCGGCTACTATTTCGAGGTCCTCGCCTTCGGCGCCATGGAGAGGGCACTATCCGCCTACCTCGCCGAGTTCCCTCTCGCGGATTCCACTACGCCCCGCCCTCACGTGCATGAGGGCGCCGAATTCCTACACGTCCTGAGCGGCAGTCTCTCCATTCGTCACCAATCAGAAGACCATGTGCTACGCCCCGGCGACAGTGTCTACTTCGACGCTTCCGAACCCCACTCCTATAAAG
>CAXUCT010000337.1:4570-5030 GCA_964249415.1 uncultured Bryobacteraceae bacterium
GCCGCCAAAGCCATCGTCATCACCACGCCGCCCCGGCTCTGAGCCTTGCCAAGAAATGCCGGTAACCACGTTGCAAGTGTCGCGCCCTTCGCATCAGCTTCAAGAGCAACCTCGTTATAACGCATCAGCAGCTTCCGCGGGTCAATCAAGCACTCCGTGAACGCTGCTCTTCCGGTGCTTTTTCTCAACCGCCATCTCGTATCGGTGTAGCCCCCGCGGACAGCCAGGCAAGCACTCCCTGACCTAGCGCCGCCACAGCCGTAACCGCGCACAGGCATAGAACGTTGCGTTTGGTCCCACGCCGACGTGAGCCAGTCGCAGCGAGAGCAGCGGGAAGTGAGCCGCCCCTCACCCCCAAAGAAGCGTCCTCCGGCCCGAGCCGGGAATTCCGCCGTCCCGCGCCATCCGGTCATCTATGAGAGCGCTGCCTGTCAAGCGGGATGTGCGGAGGAGTTTTCAT
>CAXUCT010000338.1:0-1663 GCA_964249415.1 uncultured Bryobacteraceae bacterium
TCCCCGGCCTGCTATTTCCCACACCTGTTCCAGCGACATCGTGTAGGCGTGCGGATCCCGCGCTCGCTTGCCAAAGGCACACAACCGGCAGCTTGCAACGCAAACATCCGTCGGATTGATGTGGCGGTTCACGTTGAAGTAAGTGACATCGCCGTGCAAGCGCTCCCGCACCAGGTTGGCCATATGGCCCAAGGCGAGAATGTCAGAGCTTCGATACAGCGTAACGCTATCCTCATAACTCAAGCGCTCTCGCGACTCGATTTTTTCGAAGATGGGTCTCAAGTTCGGGTCTTCGATGGCCGGCTGCCCTACGGGCGTTGCTATGGAGCTCATGTTAGAAATACTTTCGGTGCAGCAATATGTCAGCGGCCCAGAAGGCTGCAAACAGCAGGCTGACGTAACCATTCACGGTGAAAAATGCGGCATTCACGCGTGACAAATCGTCCGGCCGCACCAGCCCGTGTTCATAAGTTAACAACACGGCGACCGCCAGGATGCCCACGGAGCTAAGCGCGCCCAGGTGGAACGAACCCGCTACGGCAAGCAGACACGCAATCATGGCTACGTGAAGGAAGCGCGCAATCAGCAGCGCGCCGCGCACCCCGAACCGCCGCGGAATGCTGCATAACCCTTCGCTACAGTCGAACTCGTAATCCTGGCAGGCATAAATCACGTCAAAACCGGCTGTCCAAAACATCACTGCTGCAGTAAGCCATAAAATTCGTGGATCTAACGATCCCCGCACGGCGATCCACGCCGCTGCGGGCGCAATGCCCAGGCAGAACCCCAATATTAAGTGGGAGAACATCGTGAAGCGCTTGGAAAAGGAGTAGAAGAAAACTATCGCCAGAGCCATGGGAGCCAAGAGGAAGCACAACCATCCAAGCTCTCGCGCGGCCCATAGAAAGGCCGCGGACACAACAAAGGTGAACCCCCAAGCAAAGCGCGGCGACAACAGTCCGGCTGGCAAATGGCGGCCTGCTGTGCGCCGGTTCCGCCCGTCAATGGCGGCATCCAGAAGCCGGTTGAACGCCATGGCAGCGGACCTGGCCGAAACCATTGCCACCACAATCCAAGCGAACCGCCATGCCAATCCGACGACTCGAAACCCGCTGTCACGCCAAGCCAGCAGCGCGCCTGTAAGCGCAAACGGCAAGGCGAACACGGAGTGCTCGATCTTGATCATGTCCAGCGTGAGGCGCAAATGTTTCCAGAGTGAAAGCTGCCGCGACTCGGAAACGCTTACTGAGCCGCGCGCGTAAGCAAGCGGTACCAGCAAATAACGATACGCTAATTTCTGCAAGTCAATGCCAAGCATTTCTTACGCCGCAGCAATGCCGGCTGCGATAGAGCTAACGCTACTATTTTAGGGGATGCCGCCGGTTCGCTCTGCGGCTCAATGAATGGACGCTCACCATCTTCAACAACTCTTGGAAAATGTACGTGATGGCCAAACTACCGTTGGTTCAGCCCTCAATAGCCTAAAACAGCTACCGTTTGAAGACTTGGGCTTTGCAAAAGTAGATCACCATCGCGCCGTTCGCCACGGCATGCCGGAGGTGATTTTGGGCCATGGGAAAACGCCCGATCAGGTGGCGGGAATCGCCGCCGCCTTGCTCCGCGAGTCTCCGAATCTGTTGCTGACAAGGGCTTCAGAGGAAAT
>CAXUCT010000338.1:1673-4994 GCA_964249415.1 uncultured Bryobacteraceae bacterium
GAAACCGAGTACTTCCCCGCTTCCCGAGTAGTCCGCGTCTGGCGTGACCGCACCGTCTACGGCAAAGGCAAGATCGCCGCAGTCTGCGCCGGAACCAGTGACATCCCTGTACTCGAAGAAGCCCGCCTTACGGCAGAGGTGATGGGCAACCAGGTCGACGCCATCTGCGATGTGGGCGTCGCCGGTATTCACCGGCTGCTGTACCAGCAAGCGCGGCTCCTTGAAGCACGCGTCGCGATTGTTTGTGCCGGAATGGAAGGCGCGCTACCAAGCGTGGTTGGTGGACTCGTGTCCTGCCCTGTGATTGCGGTTCCTACCAGCATCGGGTACGGCGCCAGCTTTCACGGTTTAGCGGCGCTGCTCGGGATGCTGAATAGCTGTTCGAGCAATGTCACGGTGGTCAACATCGATAACGGCTTCGGGGCGGGCTACGTCGCAAGCCTTATCAATCGTCTATAAGGCTCGCGATAGCCATGCCGCGCGACCCCCAATTTGCGAAACGAACCCAATTGGCTTCGTTTCGCAAATTAGGCCCGAAGCCGCTCAAGACGGTCCCGGGCCGCAGCGAGCGTCTCCGGCTTCTTAGCGAAACAGAACCGGATCAGATGCGCCCCGTCCGCCGGGTCGGCGAAGAAACTCGATCCCGGCACCGCCGCAACCCCAATCTCTTCAACTAGATAACGAGCCAAGGCCACGTCATCGGAGAAAGGGAATGCCGTAATATCGCACATAACGTAATAAGCTCCCTTCGGCACATAGGGGCGGAACCCAACATCTTCAAGGATCCGGGTCAAAGCCGTTCGCTTCGTTTCGTAATGTCGCGCCAGCTCCGCATAGTAGGACCGAGGCATCCGGAGGGCCGTCACGCCGGCTTGCTGCAGCGGAGCCGCCGCCCCAACCGTCAGGAAGTCGTGGACTTTTCTAATAGAGGCCGTCAGTTCGGGCGGCGCGATCACCCAGCCCACGCGCCAGCCAGTCACTGAATAAGTTTTGCTCAGGCTGTTCACCAAAACGCAACGCTCGCGCATTCCAGGCAGCGTGATGGGCGGAACATGCCGCGCGCCATCGAACACGATGTGCTCGTAAATTTCGTCAGTGATCAACAGGCAATCGTACTCCTGGCACAGGTCGCCAATGATCTTGAGTTCGTTCGGTAAAAAGACGCGCCCGGTCGGGTTGTTCGGGGAGTTGAGAATCACAGCCCGGGTTCGTTCGGTAAAAGCAGCCCGCAGTTCGTCCGCGTCGAAGGTCCAATCGGGCGGCCTAAGCCGGACGTAGCGGCAGACCGCGCCGCTAAGCTGCGAGTCGGGCCAATAGTTTTCATAGAACGGCTCAAAGACTACGACCTCGTCGCCGGGATTGAGCAACGCCAGCAGGGCCGCTATCATGCCCTCTGTCGCGCCGCAGCAGACCGTGACTTCACGCTCCGGGTCTAGGTCAAGCGCATAAAACTGGCGGTAGTAGTCGCAGATCGCGTCGCGAAAAGGCTTGGCTCCCCAGGTGATCGAATATTGGTTGACGTCTTCGGCGATGGCCCTTTGGGCGGCGGCTTTGAGTTCCGGAGGGGCAGCGAAATCCGGGAAGCCTTGGGCGAGGTTGACCGCCCCGTGCTTAAACGCCAGCCGCGTCATTTCGCGTATTACCGACTCTCTGAACCCAGAAATGCGCGCGCTCTGGAAGCGCCGGGCGGAACTGATCACCATCTAGCGATTTTAAGCTGCGTCACTTGTGGTGATGTGGCTTCTTTTTAGGCCTGGTCTTTGGTGGCGGCTTGGGATTGTAAGTAGGCAGATCTGGGACCGTACTGCCATAGAGCCGCCGGTACACATCGGCGTTGCGCAGCACGATTTGAACATAGCCTCGGGTTTCGTGAAACGGCACAGCTTCGATGTACTCCGCGGGTTCGCGGAACGGACCCCAGGTGCGCCATAGATTGGCTCGGCCCGGCCCCGCGTTATAAGACGATAGGGCAATCTCGGCCTGTCCTCCGTATGAATCGAGCAGGTTGTGAAAATAGTAGCTTCCGAGCTGAATATTGCGGTCGGCGACCAGCAGTTGCTCCGCGTTAAAACGGCGCACGCCAAAGTGGCGAGCAAGCTCACGGCCGGTCGCCGGAAGTAGTTGCATCAGCCCATAGGCGTTGGCATGCGACTTGACCGACACGTTAAACTCGGATTCCTGCCGAATCAATGCCGCCACCAGATAGGGGTCGAGACTATCCTCGCGGCTGTGCTGCACGATGGAGTCACGATAGGGCATGGGAAAGGCAAACTGCCAGAACGCAACGGGGGCTTGGTCCAGCGGCATAATCAGGTATCCAGGTGCATAAATTTTGATGTAGCGCAGGGCTTGATCGGGCGCGTTGCGAGCGGCAGCAAACTTGGCCAGTTCCATGGCATACAGGTTTTGCTGCTCACCATCCACGCGGGCCCCAAACTTCAGTTCCCCTTCGGCGAAATCGTTCAAGCCCGTGAGTTGCAACAGTTGCGCTCGGTCTAGGCGGCTCTGCGCTTCTTTTCCCGGTTCGAAGCTTGGGAACTCCGGGCGCGGCGGCCATGAGATGGCGCGCAGGAATTCAAGCATCGCCGGACTCGCGGTCGTTGCCTTCACGTCGGCATCGGCAAGGCGTTCCCGGGCCACAATCGCGAAGTACGTATTCGGGAAATGGGCGGTGAGTTGTTCGTAACAGGCGCGGGCGGAGGCGTTATCGTTCTTGCGCTCCAACAGGCGTCCCAAAAAATAGAGGGCATCATTCGCGTCCGGGGAGGCTGGGTACTGCTGCAACTGCGCCCGCAGTAGATCCGAGGCATCGCTGCCGTCCTTGCGATAGCTTTCAAAAGCAACTCGCCAATGGCACCAGGCCGCTCGTGAATCGGCCGGAAAGGTGGTGGAACAGGCACTGTAGAGCGGCAGATAAGTGCTTGCGTCGTTGTCGGTACGGGCTTGATCCGCAACGTAGATCAAAGCGTCCAAGTGCCAGGGCGACGCGGGATGCTGCCGTTCGAGCTGATCCAAAAACGCTTTCACATCGGCATGCCGGTCGCTCTTACGGGCGCAGCGGATGAGATAACTGAGCCGCTCTGCGTCGGCTTCCGGGTCGTCGACCTTGAGCGAGGAAAGATATTCAAACGCAGCTTGAGTGTCGTTAGAGAGGTAATCGGCCTCACCAAGCCGAACGCGCGCCAAATCGCGTTGCGCTCCGCTCAGATCGTTAATTGCCGCAGCCAGCTCGACACGCGCCCCTCCAGGCTCTTTGGCGTCGAACATCTTTTGCGCGCGACCCAGCATCGCTGCGGGCGTAGGTGGTGGATACGCGTCACC
>CAXUCT010000339.1:0-1151 GCA_964249415.1 uncultured Bryobacteraceae bacterium
CGGGTTGTTTCGCCTCCACTTGAATGATGTGGTAACCATATTCAGTTTCAATCACATCACTCATCTGACCAGGATTTAGCCCGAACGCCGACTGCTCAAAGTTCGGCACGGTTTGGCCGCGAATGATCCAACCTAGTTCCCCGCCCTTCTGCCCGGAGCCCGGATCTTCGGAGTTCTTCTTGGCCAGATCCGCAAAGTCCCCACCATGCTGCAACTGTTTCAATAGGTCATCGGCCTTGGCCTTCAGCGCGGCCACTTGCTCTTTCGGTTTGCCTTGCGTCTTGATGAGGATATGGCGCACCTGAACCCGCTCGGGCACGCGATAACTATCGATGCCGTCCTGATACTGCTTTTGTAAGTCGGCGTCGGAGATCTTCGCGTTCTGGACGAAGTTGGCAGTCGTACCTACTACCAAATCAAAATCCCGCTTCTCGTCGCTTCGGAACTGATATCGATTCTTGTCGAAGTAGGCCTTCAGAGCGGCCGGATTTTGACTCACCTTCGAAACAAAGTCCTTGGGATCAAACGCGATGTATTGAAGCCCAACCTTTAGATTCTTGCGCTGGTATTCGGCTTTTGCATCCTGCTCGGAAACGATCATGGACTGAGACTCAATATTCTCCAGGCGTGTCGCCAGCAGCGCATCGCGTTGAGACTTCTCAAAGTCGGCCACGGTTAGGCCCTGCTGTGCGAGCAACATCTCGTATATCTTCAGATCGAACTTGCCACCCATTGCAGGGGCCACTTGGGACTGAATGTTGTCCGCCAGCTGCTGATCGGATACCTGAAGTCCCATCTCGTGAGCCTTGTAGGCCATCGCCTTCGATTCGATCATCTGGTTGACGATCATGGGAACATACATGGCTAGCAGGCCCTTGGGGAGGCTACGCTGGCCGCGCGTTACATTTTGAACGGCACGTTGCACGTCGGTGGAGGTGATCTTTTCGCTGCCTATGGAGGCAACCACATTCTGTCCAGCGGCAGCCGCTCCCGCTGGACCTCCAGGAATCAAGTAAAACAACATCGAAAGGGCAACCAGAGCTAGCAGCACGCCCAACAGGATGCGCACACTTTTCTCTCGGCTACGAAATAAATCAAACATAGTGGTTAAGACGGAAACCCGCTGCCGAAGACCTTCTCGGCGGTGGGAG
>CAXUCT010000339.1:1161-4988 GCA_964249415.1 uncultured Bryobacteraceae bacterium
AAATTTGAATCCGAGGGCTCTCTTCCTAACCAGAGGTATAGTCTAGCCCAATACGACTAGAGAAAGTAGCAGGATTGGGAGTAATTCATTGACTAAGAAACCGAATTGCAATCTAATAGCAAGAGCATCGCAACGTTAATGGGGCGATGGGGGTCTACTAAATACGATGGCAAGCGATGTTACCCGGTATCGTCTGGAACGTTGTCCGAAGTGTGGCTCCAAAGACCTCCAGAGATCGCGGCGGAAGAACATCGCCGAGTATGCCCTCGGATTTTTATTTCGTCCTTGGCGTTGCGGAACGTGCTTTGTGAGATTTTTCCGTCCACGCTGGATAAAGGCCGCTCCACGACGCTTGGACTTAGCGCAGCGGTTTGAAAGGGCAACCGCGCCTTCGAACCAGACGTCGCCTTCGCCTGTTCCCCCAGCCGGCGCCGATAAATTACTTCGCGCCGCCGGCAAAAAGACCACGCCAGGATTCGTCAAGCGAAATCCAATGCTCCGCTTCTTCATCCCAACTAGGCGCAAGGTACGGGACGTGCAAGACTCCATGCCCTTGCGTGCACAGAAGCTCGGTTCCAGACCAATCCAATAGCAGGCATCCCGGGCAGCCCATACGAACCGGAAAGCAGAGCAGCCGCAGACACGCGCGGCAACGGGTTCGCTGATCCGCGAGCGCCCAAAAGAAGACCCCCATAGTGCCGACGATGTAGAACCATACCAGCACCGGGCCATTAGCAGGATCTTTCGACGCGAATACAATCGCCGATTGCGAGCGGCTTGCTTCAAGACCTGCCGTAAAAATAACCATCAAGCCTAAGGTCAACTTAGTCACGAAGAATGAAGCGCGACGTGCAGCTGATTGGCTCTTTCCGCGCCCGAGCGCCGCGCGAATATGACGCAGGCGTGCCCCGGACATCATCAGCGTAAAAAGCGCACAGACCAGAACCGCCAGGGCGAAGAACGCAAGCGGAGTCAAAGCGGCGGATTTAAAGAAGGATAATCGCAACTGCCCTTTGAAGAAGTAGTAGCAAACATCTTCGGCGATTTTGGTCAACTCCTTATCCATTGCCCTTTTTTGTGCTCCCTCGTTCGCCCGCGCAACCAGCAGCACGCGCCGGTCAAGCAAGCGTGGCTGCACCACATAGATAGAAGGCTGGCGAGTTAAGAAGTGAAACGGCGCCGGCAGAACGGAGGCCACCCGATACCACTCCCGGCCAATCTTAACTTGCTTGCCGACTACCTTTGGATCTGCACAGAACGCTGATTGCCAAGTTTGATGGTCAAGTACGACACCGGATGCCTGCGGCAAATCTCCCAACGAAGGCTTGGCGTGTAACACCTGAAATAAGCCCGGTTCGGTGGTGATCACCAACGGACCCGGCGAGGCGCTGCGCGGCACCACGAGTTGCGCCTTGCTGATATTGAACGGCGCCACAGCCTGTAAGAGATGACTGTGCGAAGCCCATGCCGCTGCAACATCCGGAGGCAGCCCTCGGTCCGACCCGCCGATACCCGGGTGAAGCCAGATGAAGAGTAACTGCTTTTCATTCGGGACCGAATGGGAGCCCAGTAATTCGCGCGTAGCCGGAAAGCCGGAAGTGATCAATGCCAGCCCAAGCAGCAGGACAGCAAGACTCCCCAGGCACGTCCAGGGAGATCGAGCCCAGTTGCGCATCCGGCCGCGAACGCTTTCCTGCAACGCCAAATGCCAGAAAGCATCCGGTAGGGCACCCCAGCAGTTTTGAACTAGGCGCAGCGCTTCACGCCGGCTCCAAACGCCCGCGTGAACCAGAAACTGCCGCCGATGCCAGATTTCCCCAGACCACTCCTGCTTCCAATCCTGCCGCTGAGGACGTGGAACAAGTTGCGCCGCAACGCCGATGAGGAGATTGCACAGGGTGACCGCGAACGACGACTTGGAACTCCCTGGCATGTTGCTTCCTTACCGCCGCGGCTTACCCGAAGTCAGTTTCGCCAGCAGAGGGTATCGCTTTTGCGATTGCTCCAGAACCTGGGTGCCGGTCCGGGTGATGCGGTAGTACTTGCGGGCTGGCCGCTGTTGCGCCAAGGCCTTCTTTTCGGCCTCCCACTGCGAGGAGATAAGCCCTTCTGTTTCCATGCGGCGCAGTGCCGGGTAAACGGTTCCGCTCGGGAGCCCCGTAGCATCCATAATGTCGAAGCCGTAGCTAGCGCCATGGTCAACGGTTTGCAGGATGAGGGCAGCCGTATGCGAGAGTTTCGCCTTGTCACTCATAGCCTATATAGAATCCTACACCCTTCACGTCAGCTTCAGCAGCTTGGCTAGCCGTGAGTGTCAGACGAGGGACGCGAATTCAGCAGCGTATGGCGAAGCTATCACTCCTGTCGGAGTGAATTCCGTAACAGAAACCAACGGCCTCATATCCAGTTGTGATGTGTTCGTCGCGGCTACTGAACTAGCGGAGCTTCTCAATTTAGGCAAACTGATCGGAGCTTAGGCCGTTTCTAGCGATCGGCGAATTATAGGATCGCAGCCTAATTAGTGGAAATCAAGGTCGTTCGAAAAGAGATTAACGTTTGTGAGATTGCTCCTAGTGGCCTGTCGCGACAACAACGTTACTATAAGCGCTACGGGAAGCCGAACCGCGCGCGCGTGAGCAAGCGGTCCCTCAATGGCAACTAACTTAGCGCGATAGGCCACTAGGCGCTGTGATTCACGCAGACGATCGAGCCGCTTCTTTTCCGTTGGACGTCCGCGAGCGAACCAGCTTAAGGATGATTTCTTCCAGCTCATCCAGGCTGCGGCCCGTGGTATCGATAAGTTCCGCGTCGGGTGCCTGGACCAGCGGCGACTCGGAACGTCTACGATCACGCTGATCCCGTTCCTGCAACTCGCCCGCCACCGAATGGAGATCGGCCTCCTGGCCCCGCTGCCGCATTTCCAGGGTGCGCCGGCGAGCTCGCTCCTTGGGGTCAGCGTCCAGGAAGATCTTCACTTGTGCCTCCGGGAAAACGACCGAGCCGATGTCGCGCCCTTCCATAACGACACTTTGATCTTCGGCGATACGCCGTTGCGCGCTCAGCAGCGCGCGCCGAACGCCAGGAACGGCAGACACCTTCGATGCAGCAGCAGAAACGCCGGGTTCACGAATGGCCTCCGTAATGTCTTCCGTGTTGAGAAACACGCGGCCATGAGCGGCGCCCGCTGCCAGCTCGATCTTTGCTTCTTTGGCGAGCTGCTCCAGGCGGTGCATGTCGCTCAATTCCACTCGCAATCGCAAGGCCCAGAGGGCAATCGCGCGATACATAGCGCCGCTGTTGATATAGGTATAGCCTAGTTTTTCCGCCACGCGCTTGGCCAACGTGCTTTTGCCGGCGCCAGCTGGTCCGTCAATAGCAACCACGATTCGTTTCTCGCTCATAACTTAGCCGCGCTACTCGCAACCGTATCGCTTCTGAATTCCTGGAGCACTTTGTCGGATGTTACCAAGTCTCAGTTCAATTCTGCTCAAATTAATATTTCGCCACCGCTCAGCCACTTACAAGGAATTTTAAACCTACAAAGAACGTTTTCGCCCTTTCATATGCTACGTTTTAGCCGGCATCAGCGCGGGCCGCCAACCCCGCGCATCTGCCACCTGCCGTCCGTTGTGCCGGCTGTCCAGTCCGCCTCGCGAAGAGATCATGCGCTCTCGCGAGGCATTTTCTTTCTGGAGGAGAACAAGCTATGACCCCTCGATCCATCCGCCGCGCTATTGAACGTAAAGCCAAGAAGGCAGCCTTAAAAGCAGAAAAACACGCCACCCTTGAAACCGCCTCCGCCCCCGAATCGCCGGCCTCCCACATCC
>CAXUCT010000340.1:0-4987 GCA_964249415.1 uncultured Bryobacteraceae bacterium
CCGGGGAGATCTGTGCGCCTGTAGTACCTCACCCTCGGTGCAACGTGCTGTCATTAATGCGTGCCTCCTGAGGCAGAGCTTTCCGCCACCTTTCGATAAACTCCTGCGGCTTACAAACCTCAACACATGTCTCGGCTTCAAACTCCATTGTTAGCCCATCGTTTAACTGAATATCTGTCAATCGAGAATGCCACCGCGAAATGGCGTCCGAAAATCAACTTGTTTTCAAGTCTGGGTTAAGGAGCGCCGCCGCGTAACCGGCATTCCTGTTGTTTTTGGCAAGATTAGTAGCACACCCGTCAGTGGCTGGCAGTTTTTCATTGAGGTTCATCTTTTGAAGATCAGTGAAGACGTCTGCCTTTGCTCGCTCGCGGCTACTCGCTTTAGTATGTCGGCTAGATTGCCGGATTCGATGTCGCTTACATCAACGCCGTAGACTTGCCTGATCCTCGAATAGCAGGCGCCGCTGCTGTGCTCCACGTCGAAATCCCACAGACTCGCCGCGTTCGATATAAATGCCCACTTCAGCCCCAGGACGCACCGTACGAAATCTTCATTCAAAACGCACTAACATTCACTCTGCTTTGTGGTGCAAACTCTATTGACGTCGGTTAAGCGAATCAGTGTACCCAGGCGGAGGAATCTTCGGGTACTTGTTGAAAGGTGCGGTCATTAGAAAATGACATTAACGCGGATAGATCGTGTGTAACGGCGCAGCATTTAGCGATGTTCGCCTCATTCGCTGTGAAGTGGCTTCAGCGGAGAAGCGCCAAACGCGGAATACGTTCTGCACAGCCGCAGGAGCCATTCATGTATATTCTCGCTGGTTCCCGATATAGACCGTCGTGGATATTCGCACGTTCCACGCTCCAGAAGGAATCCGCAATACGGAGCCCATAGTTCCCCATGGATCCCGAAGTAAACCAAGCATAAGAGCAAGACTTTAGAAAAGGCTTTGGCAGGCAGCTTTCAACTGTTCGATGACCTTGCCGCTGCCTGTGCTTGATGTTGCGCCGGTGCCGGTGTTTGTCTGATCCCACTCGCTGCGGGTGAGCGGAGTGATCGGTTTAAGCTGCTTCCTTTTGAGCGAGGAGTTTAGCGTGGGCAGATCGCGCGCGCTGAGCGAATCAATTTGCTTGGCAACGTCGTCCAGCTCGCGCTTTAGAGAATCGATACGTGCCAGATAGTACTCACTGGGGCGGCCTTCGTAACCGAGGATTGCTCCATAGACTTGCGTGGTCTTCTCGCGAATCCGTTCTTCGCCGGTGACGGCGCCGCCCTCCTTGGTAGCGACTATTTTCTTGCGGGCGTCTTCGGCTTCGTCGGCGAGACTATGTAGGCGGGACGCGAGCGCGTTGTCTGATTTCAGTTCGCCGGCGCGGGTCAACAGCGCGTCATGCAGGCTGTTGATCCGATCCACCGTAAATGTCATGTCGCGCAGAACGGCATAGAGCCGCAGCAGCGCATCGTACTGCAGCTTGCGATCCTCGACGGTGTAGGTGGCGCGCCGATCCAGGGTCAACGCAAGCTGGGTGGTATACGTTTCCTTGCCGCGCGTCATCTTCACCGTGTAGGTACCGGGAATGACTCTGGGGCCGCGGCTCGCTTCGAAGGCCAGCGTGGCGGCAGGTGGAACGAGGGGCGCTTTTAGGCGCATGGTCCATTCCAGACGGCTCAGACCGCGGCGGCTGTTGGGAGAAAGCGTATCGATTAACTTGCCCTGTGCATCGAAGATCTCAATTTTCATTCTGCCGAAGATGTGCCGTTTGCGTTGGTAGTAAGTAATCCAAGCGGCATCGGGACGATTGGGAGCAATGAAGGTGGCATCGCCCTCCGACCAGCCACCCCAGGCGCTGATGCGTTGTTCGACAGGCTTGCTCTCAAGAAAGACGGCATCTTGCGCCATCACGTCCGGCGTGAGTTCGCGTAGAGGGCTGATGTCGTCGACGATCCAGAGACCGCGGCCGTGGGTGGCGAGTACGAGGTCTGATCCGCGCGGAGACACAGCCAGATCGCGGACGGGAACCTGGGGGAAATCGCCGCCTTTGTACTGGGCCCAATGAGCGCCGCCGTCGACCGAGATCCACAGTCCGAATTCAGTTCCGACAAACAGAAGACGGGGAGAGACGATGTCTTCTTTAATCACGTGCGCGAAACCACGCACGCCGCTGTCCTTGGTGACGAGCGGCGTCCAGGTCTTGCCGAAGTCAGTCGTCTTGAAGACATACGGATCCATGTCGCCGAAGGTGTGACGGTCGAAGGCCGCATAAGCGGTGCCTTCGTCATAACGGCTCGCTTCTACCCACGAGACCCACGAGAACTTGGGCAGTCCGGTAACATTCGCGATGGTATTTGTCCAGTTCTTTCCGCCATCGCGCGTCAGTTGCAGGTTGCCGTCGTCCGTGCCCACCCAGATGGTCTGCGCATTGCGCGGCGATTCACTGACCGAGTAGATGGTGGTGTGCATTTCGGCCACGGAGTTGTCCACTGTCACGCCGCCCGACTCCTCCTGCTTCTGCTTTTGGGGATCGTTGGTGGTGAGATCCGGCGAGATGCGATCCCAAGTTTGCCCATGGTCCCGCGAACGGAACAGATACTGCGCCCCAATGTAGACGGCACCCTTTTCATTGGGACTCATCTGCATGGCGGCGTTCCAATTGAACCGGAGCTTAGGCTCATCGTATTTCGGTTGGGGCTTGATGCTGCGCGTTTCGTGGGTGAGCAGGTTGACGCGCGCAATGTCGCCGCCTTGTGATTCCACATAGGCGAAGTTGGGATCGGCGGGATCAGAGAAGGCCCAGAAGCCGTCGCCGCCGTTGAGATTTTCCCATTGGCTATTGGCGATTCCACCGGGAAACGCCGAGTCGCCCTTCCAAACACTGTTATCCTGCAAACCGCCGTAGACGTGATAAGGATCGTCGTTGTCGATGCTGACGTGATAGAACTGGCCGATGGGCAAGTTCATGCCCTTCCGCCACTTATTACCGCCATCGCCGGAGTACCAGATGCCGCCGTCGTCGCAGGTGATGACGAAGTTGGAATCGGCGGGATCGATCCAAACGTCGTGGAAGTCCCCGTGCGCTCCGGAACTGATGTCGCTGAAACTTCTGCCGCCGTCGGTGCTCATAATCAGGCCGCCGCCGGTCTTGTACACTCTGTTCTCGTCTTTTGGATCGACGATGAGATTAGCGAAATAGAACGGACGCCAGACCATCATCTGGCTGCGATCGAGTTCGTGCCAGCTTTTGCCGGCATCGTCCGAGCGAAACAGTGCGCTGCGGGTGGACTCGATCATGGCGTAGACCGCTTTCGGGTTCGAAGGCGCGGTCGCGACCGCAATTCGTCCCCAAGGTTTCGGAGGAAGGCCGGTGGCGGTCTGCGTATTCAAATCTGTCCAGGTGGCGCCGCCATCGGTGGTTTTCAAAAATGCACTGCCGCTGGGAGCCGTTGGCCCGTCACCGCCGGAACGAAACGTCCAACCCTTGCGCCGGAAATCCCACAAGCCGGCATAGATGGTTTTGGAATCGCGCGGGTCCATGGAGATCATGGAGCAGCCGGTAGAAAGGTTGGAGCCTTTCAGAATCTGAGACCAGTTCGCGCCGCCGTCGGTAGTTTTGTAAAGGCCACGGTCGGCGCTATCGCTCCAGAGCTTGCCAGGAACGCACGCATAGACGGTGTTGCCCTCCTTGGGGTCCACCAAAATTTTGCTGATGCGCTCGGAATTGTTTAAGCCCAGGTGAGTCCAGTTTTCACCGCCGTCGGTGGACTTATAGATGCCATCACCGACGGAAACGCTATTGCGCGTCCACGACTCGCCCGTGCCTACCCAGACGGTGTTGCTGGCCGAAGGATCGATAGCGATCGCGCCGATGGATTGCACGGGCTGTTTATCAAACACCGGCTTGAAAGTATCTCCGCCATTCACTGACTTCCAGACTCCGCCACTGGCTGCACCCGCGTAGACTGTAAGCCGTCCCTTTTCGCGCACCGCTGTAATGGCAGAGATGCGGCCGCCGATAATACCGGAGCCGATGTTGCGAGCACCCAGACCCGAGACGGTATCGGAATCGAAGATTGCGTCATCCGAAGCTGCACGCATGCAAACGGAGGAGTTGCAAACTAGCAGGAGAGCGAGACCGGTGCGAAAGAGAGAGTCTGGCATGGCGAAGTCCTTTTTGAATTTTTGAGAAGTAAGTTAGGAAACGATGTTACTGTCCAGCGTTAGCTTGCCGCGGGGGCTTCGCCACGGGTAGTGCGAATAAGCTGTCGTCGAGCGGCGCGTTCACCTCCACCTTCTCGACTGTGACTCTGACGTGCTGTTGTGGATGGCTCCTCTCGGTGTTATCGCTGGCGAACGGGAAATAGATTCCGTTCACCTGTTCGTAGTCGCCATAAACCGATTCATGGTATTCGACGGCGCCACGAACCAGGCGCTGAGTCTCGGTTTTGAGCTCCAGAGAAGAGTCGGTATCCAGATAGTAATAGCGCACGTCACCGTTCTTCATGGTCAGCTTGATTTTGTAGCAGTCGGTGCCTTCCACCGAATCATGGCCGAGGAGTTCAGCCGAGTAGCCTTTCTCCTTGTAGTCGACAAGTTGGCCTTCAATGTCGGCATCGTCGGTGACGGATTTGGCATCGTCTTCAGAAAGAAGCTGGGGATCGCGCCGCCCGGAAAAGGGATCGATTTCCCAAGCCGTTTTGCCGTCGTAGGCTTGGACTTGCGTCATGCCCTGCAGCGATACATCCTGGCGGATTTTATGGGCGCGTTTATTCTCTTGGACGTAAGCAGCGCGAAACCCTCCCACCGTCATGCGCGCGGTGATGCGCACGGTTTGGAGAGACCTCAGCTTTTGGAGTCCGCCGCGAGCTTGAATATTCCTGGCAATGATGTCGTCCACTGTTTGGGCGCATAGAAGGCGCGAGCAAGCGATGACTGCCGTGAGCACAAGAAGCTTCATAAGACTTACTTCCTTTCGGACGCTTGCTC
>CAXUCT010000341.1:0-3855 GCA_964249415.1 uncultured Bryobacteraceae bacterium
AGCCGCTGCCGTCGCCGCCTAAGGACCCGGAAAAATGGAGCGCGCTGGTGGAGGCGTTAACGAGGCATCTGGTGGACCGGTACGGGAAGGCTCAGGTGGAGCAATGGTACTTCGAAGTTTGGAATGAGCCGAATATCGATTTCTGGAACGGCGTTCCGAAGCAGGAGACTTATTTCGCGCTCTATGACGGGGCGGCGGCGGCCGTGAAGCGGATAGATTCGAAGCTGCGCGTGGGAGGTCCGGCGACAGCGCAAGCGGCGTGGGTGGACGCTTTCATTGCACATTGCACCCAAGCGCATGTGCCGTTCGATTTTGTTTCGACGCACGTATATGGCAACGAGAAATCGGAAGACGTGTTCGGGCATTTCGTTCCCATTGCGCGGCGGGACATGGTGGCGCGGTCGGCAAAGAAAGTATTCGACCAAGTAAAAGCATCGGCGGCGCCGGACACGCCGATTATCTGGTCTGAATACAATGCGACTTACATGAATCAGCAGGACGTAACAGACAGCGCCTTTATGGGGCCGTGGCTGGCGAATAACATTCGTGAATGCGATGGGCTGGCGACGATGATGTCTTACTGGGCTTTCTCAGACGTGTTTGAAGAGCAGGGCGTAGTGAAGACACCGTTCTATGGCGGTTATGGACTAATTGCGGAGCGCGGCATTCCAAAAGCAGCGTTTCATGTGTTTGAACTGCTGCATGAGTTGGGCGAGCGGCGTTTGCCGGTAAGTTCGGATAACGTGCTGGTGACCGAGAAAGATGCCGGGCACTTTGTGGTGGCGCTGTGGAACTATGCGGAGCCGGGAGAGAAGGCAGGCGCGAAGACGTTCCGGTTGAATGTCAAGACCGGGCGCTTCAGCAGCTACCGGATGCAAGTTGTAGATCGAGAGCACGGCTCTGGCTTGCAGGCCTGGCAGAATGCCGGGAGCCCGGCGAGTCCGACTATGGCGCAGATTGCATCGATACAGGCTGGGGCGGCGCTTTCGGCTGCAGAACAGCACGCGTTGACGGATCCGATTACGATTCAGCCGCAGGGTCTGGCGGTAGTGGAGCTTCTTCCGTAGTTTTCAGGCGTGATCGCAGCTTTACGACTTGGCCGATGACGAACACGGCGGGGTTGTGCACTTCCGTTCGTCCGGCGGCTACCGAAGCGAGCGTGCTCTCGACGATTCGCTCCGTAGGTGTTGTGCCGCGCTGAATAAAGGCGACAGGCTCATCGGCCCTACGACCGGCTGCGATGAGGGATTGAGCGATACCGGCACGATTTTTCACCCCCATGAGAATGACCAGCGTGTCGACGGTAGCGTAGTTGCTCCAGTATCCTGTCACACCGTCTTGGCAATGACCGGCGATCACGGCGAAAGCTTGCGAAACGCCACGATAGGTCAGCGGGATTCCGGCCAAGCCGGGAACTGAGACGGCCGAAGTGATGCCGGGGACGAGTTCAACTTGGATGCCATGTTCGCGCGCGAGGGCCCACTCCTCCGCGCCACGACCGAATACCAGCGGGTCGCCGCCTTTGAGACGAGCTACGGTTTTTCCGCGGAGGGCATGGTAGCGGATGAGATCGAAGATTTGGGTCTGGGTTTGGTTCTGCTCGCCTTCGTGCTTACCGACATAGATGAGCATGGCATCAGGGCGGGTGAAGGAAAGCACTTCGGGACTGACCAGCCGGTCGTACAGAACGACATCGCAGTGGCCGAGAACACGGACGGCTTTGAGGGTCAGCAACTCTGGGTCGCCGGGGCCAGCGCCGATCAGAAACAGTTTGCCTAGCTTATTGCTCAAAAAAAGGACTGGGTCTCTACTTCAAGCTTAGCGAGGCGACGGGGCGAACGTCGAGGTGCATCAAGTCACTGATGACTTCGAATGAATAGCCCTGGTCTTTGAGAGCGGGGACGATCTGCTTGACCGCACGTAACGTCTCGCTCACATCCGGATTTTTTTGCACAGCGCGACCGTCGTGGAGGCAGATAATACCGCCAGGTTCAATGTGAGAAGTTACATGGTTCGCCACGCGGCGGGCTGGCCAGGACCAGTCGTAACCGATGACGGTCCACATGACGCCCAGCAGAGAAAGGCGATGCTGCACTTCGCGCATGCCCACCCAGCGGAAGCCGTAGGGAGGCCTAAGAATCATCGGGGCAATGCCGGTTTCGCCTTGAATAACGCGTTGGGCGTCGGTGAACTCTCGCGCGATGAAGTCGCGGGACTTGAACGGAAGTTTCGGGTGGGTATAGGTGTGATTGCCGAGTTGATGCCCGGCGGCTGCGACATCGCCCGCGATTTTGGGGAGGCGACGGACGTTCATGCCGCATTGAAAGAAGGTTGCCCACACGCCCTCGCTTCGGAGGTAATCGAGGATGGAAAGGGTGCCTTCGCTGGGGCCGTCGTCAAAGGTGAGCGCAACGGAGCGCCTGCGCCCCGGACCCCGGTACACCGAGGGCCCGAAGAGCTGGGAAGATTTCGAGACGCTGCCGTATGCGGCTGCGCTAGAGAGGCCGCCGAGGACGGCTCCTGCCGTCAGGCCTGCCACCGTCAAGGGTCGCATCGAGATCAGCCTAGCACTGCTTTGTAGGTGTTTCCACCTAGAGCGCGCCCGATGGTTTGCTCGCTTACAGTTATTAGCGGAGCAGGCGCGTGAAGATTGTAAACTTACGGATCGAATACTGCTGTTGCAATACGGTTCAGCTTTGTTTCCCGGCGTGGCGTTGACGGCAGCGACCGCGGCTAAGCGCTGACTTGTTAGCGGCACAGAAGGGTCCGGGAGACGATTTTCCTGCTAGCATGAGCAAAGCGTAACCAGAGCGAGCCGCGCACCGAAAGCATTGTATAGATGCAGACACTGAAGTTAAAGCACCTACTCGCGATTCGGTGGTTTCACTGGATCAATTTTCCGTTACTGGCGGTGATGATCTGGAGCGGGCTGCTGATTTACTGGGCTTACCCGATCTATAACGCTGGACCGATTCACTTCTTCCCGGCATGGGTGTTCCGAGTATTTCACATGAACCAGCGGCTGGCAGAGGGAATGGCGATGCATTTCTTCTTTATGTGGTTGTTCGTGTTAAACGGGATTTTGTATGTGGCGTATACGCTGTGGTCGGGTGAGTGGCGCTTGCTGGTCCCGCGATCATGGTCGGCGTTTCGCGACGCCTGGGACGTTGCACTGCACGATCTGCATTTGCGAAAAGAGATACCGGCGCAGGATAAATATAATGCCGCCCAACAGATCTCTTACACCGGGATCATCGTGATGGGGGTCGGCTCCGTTCTGACAGGCCTCGCGATTTATAAGCCCGCGCAATTAAGTTGGCTGGCGGCTTGTTTTGGAGGATATCCTGGCGCGCGATACGTGCACTTTTTCCTGACGATCGGGTACTGCCTATTTTTCGTGGTGCATGTGGCGCAAGTAGCCTTGGCAGGTTGGAATAATTTCCGCAGCATGGTGATTGGGTATGAAATGGTGAACGAACATGAATGACCGGCACCGCGAGATTGTGCTACCCAACGAAGAGGCGGGACGGGAGCTAAGGACCAAGAGCCGGCGGGATTTTCTCATTGCTGGTTTAGCCGCAGCCGGGGCGATTGGCGGATACGAGTGGGTCAAGAAGGCTAAAGAAGAGGACGGGGTTCCATGGCCGCAGCGCCGCGCGCTGGAGCTTAACGGAAAGTTAGCGCATGGATACTTGAGTGATTCACATTTGATGCCGACGTATTCTGTGGCGGAGATCGGACCACTGAAACCTAACGGCGATTTTGGAATGAAAGAGCCGTTTGACAAGCACAAATGGCGGCTGCAAGTGGAGCCGGGTAGCGGTGTGCCGGTGTTGAACCTGTCCCTTGCCGATG
>CAXUCT010000341.1:3865-4960 GCA_964249415.1 uncultured Bryobacteraceae bacterium
TATGATCACCCAATTCTGCTGCATTGAGGGATGGAGCACGGTGACGCAATGGGCCGGCGCGCGGTTCTCCGATTTTGCGAAGAAGTATCTTCCGCCGGGAGTAAA
The DNA here is from genome assembly GCA_964249415.1 of uncultured Bryobacteraceae bacterium. Taxonomy (GTDB): domain Bacteria; phylum Acidobacteriota; class Terriglobia; order Bryobacterales; family Bryobacteraceae; genus Bog-105. Next base: position 3,971 of record CAXUCT010000341.1, read on the forward strand.
GCTTCCGAACTATGTTTACCTGGCGACGCCGGGAGAAGATTATTACGTGGGACTCGACATCAAAAGCGCGATGCATCCGCAGACGCTGCTGGCGTATGAGCAGGATGGACGGCCGCTGAGGAACGAGCATGGCGCGCCGTTACGCTTGGCAATTCCCGTAAAATACGGCATTAAAAACATAAAGCGGATCGGGTTAATTCGCTTTACCGACGAGAAACCGGACGATTATTGGGCGGAGGAAGGATACGATTGGTTCGCAGGCCTTTGATACATGCCGGAAGAGAAGCTTTATTGTGGGACGTCGGGTTTTGCGTATACAAGCTGGAAGCCGGAGTTTTACCCGGAGGCGCTAGCGAGCGTCAAGTTTTTGGCTTATTACGCGACACGGCTGAATGCCGTGGAAGTGAATTACACGTACCGGCGCCTGGCGGCTGCAAGCACGTTTGAGAAATGGATTTTGACTACGCCACAGGGCTTTGTCTTCTTGCCGAAAGCACATATGAAGATCACGCATTCCCTCAAGTTGGAGGGTGCGGAAGAGTTCACGCGGGCGTTTCTAGAATCGCTTGATCCGTTGCGGGACGCTGGGCGGCTAGGGCCGATGTTGTTTCAGCTTCCTCCGGCTTTCAAGCAGGATGTGGGAAGGCTAGCGAGATTTGTGGCACTGCTGCCGCGAGGGTTACGCGCGGCTTTCGAGTTTCGAAACGCGAGTTGGTTCGCAGAGGACACGTACCAAGTTTTGAAAGACGCAAACGTGGCGCTTTGCCTGGCTGAAAACGAGAACTTATAGACACCGCACGTCCTGACCGCCGATTTTGTTTATCTGCGCTTGCGGAAGCCAGACTATCTGGAATCGGAACTAGCGAGCATTGCCTACCGGGTTGAGCAGTATCTGGGAAACGGCTATCCAACTTATGCGATTTTTAAGCACGAGGAATCACCTGGTGGCGCGTTGAATGCGGAAAAATTGTTGAGCGCGGCCGCTGGAAC
>CAXUCT010000342.1:0-2531 GCA_964249415.1 uncultured Bryobacteraceae bacterium
GTTGAATACAGCGGCTCCGGTGCGGGAATGCCGTATGGGTCAGAGGAACTGCTGTAGGCAGAGCTTTCGTGGGGTGCAGGTTCGGCGTCGGGAGCGCTCTGCTCCTTGATTTCGTCAGCCATCGCTACTCAGAAATTAGGAGTGATGCTCCTCTTTGAAAGCACTGCTGCCGCGTGCCACGGTGCCGGCGACCGGCGCCACATAGACGGTGGCCTCGTCGCGGACCTCAGCGGCGAGTTCGGCAGGCTGCTGCGGCGGAATGGCGGGAGCGGAAGCGACCGTCTCCTGCGAGTTCTCCGAACTGTAGGCGCCGTACTCATCGTATGGATAAGAGTAAGTGGACGGCGGATGCTCCGTTACGCTAGGCACGCTGGCTGTCGGCGGGATCACAACGCGAGTTTCCTTCTCGAGTTCGTTCAGATGAGATTCGAAGGTGCTTTTCAGCTCACTCTTAGCGCGCCGAAACTCGCTGAGACCTTTTCCGATGATGCGCCCCAACTCGGGGAGCTTCTTCGGACCAAATAGTATAAGAGCGATCACGAAAATCGCCACCATTTCCGGCAGGCCAACTGGCCCCATCAAGTCTCCCCTTCCTCTCCACAACAGCCCGGCTAAAGGCACACGAACGCCTTCTATGATATCCCAGGGTGGCGGGCTGGCATGAGCTGAGGGTTGTTATGATCTGGGACGAAGAAATGAAGAACATCAGGCCCGTGCGGGTGCTCACGGCGGTTTGTCTCTTGGCCCTCGGCGCTGGATGCGCGGAGGCTCAGGTGGAGGTGCAGGCACTTGGCCAGGATCGGATCTCGATTGTTATTAATGGGCAGCCGTTCTCCGAATTCTATATGGGCAATTGTTGCGGGAAGCCGTTCCTGGCGCCTTTGCGTACGGCGAAGGGGCTCATTGTGAGCCGGAAGTACCCGATGGAACGAGTGGAAGGCGAATCAAGCGACCATCCTCACCATCGCGGTCTGTGGATCGGTTACGGAAACATCAACCACGTTAACTTCTGGGAGAACGATCCAAACAGCCAAACAAGCGGCGATAACCCAAGCACGAAGGGCGCCGTCGTTCTGGAGCATGTGGATGCGGTGAAGAGCGGCAAGAAGTCGGGCAGCATCTCTGCGACGTTCGTCTGGCGAGCGCCTGGACCTGGCGACATGCGTCGTCACCTCCTGGAGGAGATGCGCGTCATGACATTCTAAGACCACCCGGACCTCCGGACGGTGGATGTGGATGCGACTTTCACGGCAAAGACGGCGGTGAAGTTTGAGGACACCAAAGAAGGGTTCTTCGCGATTCGCGTGGCCGATAGCATGACGGAGAAAAACGGAGGATTGCTGACGAATTCAGAAGGCGCGCAGACGGAGAAGACCGTGTGGGGAAAGCGCGCCGATTGGGTGGATTACGACGGGACGGTGGAAGGGCAGAAGGTGGGCATCGTGATCTTCGATCATCCGCAGAACCTCCGTCATCCGCCACAGTGGCATGCGCGGGCGTATGGATTGTTTGCCGTGAATCCGTTTGGGCGGAAAGAGTTCGATCCTAAGCCGGTGGCGCCAGGCGGATATGAGATGGTGGCGGGCGCTTCGTTACATTTACGGTATCGGGTTGTCATTCATCCGGGCGACGTGCCGAAGCGAAGAATCGAAGGCTGGTATGCGGCGTATACGAAGAAGAGCAAGTAAAGCCGGAGGTCACGCACCTTGCGGGCATCTGCCGGAATCATCATACTGGAAATATGTTGACGCCTTCCACTTCGGCAGAAAGATATCGTGGTCCTTTCGGGAATAGTTCTGAGGGCTGGCCCATCTATCTTCATCGCGAGCTCAATTCCAACGAATGGCGTTACGTGGTAGTCCTCCCCGATGGGCGTGTCTTCCGCTCCGATGCCGCCGGTCACATTGGGCATGTCACCGGGCGGGATAACAACACTGTTCTCGGCGCCACTCTCGTAGGCTTAGGCGGGATTGCGGTTGGTGGCCCTTTGGGAGGAATCATCGGAGCAATCATCGGGGCTCTTGCCACTGAGGCGTATTCGCGACGAAGGGCAGCGTAACAGTTTTTGTTCCAGAGCCCGACAGCCGAGCGGGATGTCATATCATCTCTTGACCTGATCGGCCGAGAGATCCTGCAGAAGAACGATTACAGGCTTGTGGCGATTGTAAGCCTGCTCATTGTACTTTTGTTTGCGCTTGTACGACGACTCCGGTTCCGCGCTTGGCCTTCGGTGACCGACTGTCTGCGAGTCGCTCTTTCGCTGATCACTTTGTGGAGCGCTCTTCTCGTAGGCGTCGTATTTTTGCTTACAAGGCCTCCCGCTATAGAATCCCTTTCCTCCACTGAGTTGAGCATTATGGGGTTAGTAACAGTAGTTGCTGTATTTGGCCTAGTGGTGCCCGATTTGAAGCTTTTAATTTTCCCACCGCAAGAAGACGCGGCTCCCCAACAGAATTCCAACGGTTCATTAAGCTAAGCCTATTACTCGACGATGCGTTCCCATTGGCCGGTGGCTCCGGAGCGGAGGACGG
>CAXUCT010000342.1:2541-3895 GCA_964249415.1 uncultured Bryobacteraceae bacterium
TTCTATAACCGTCATATTAGCGAGGGCATTTTCAAGCGGGACAGGCACTTCTCCGTTTTCCTGGATGGCTTTGGAGAACAGGTCGCCTTGGATGGTGTACTGGTCGACGGCAGGAAACTCTTCGACCTGAGCGCTTCTGCCGGCCAGTTCAGATCCGTCATCGATAAAGAGGCGGCTAGGACGGTCAGGCGGAGTGTTGTAGGGAACTTCTATCTCGATGCGGCCGGTTGTGCCTAGGATCTGCATGCGCTGATAAGGCACGAGTTGGGTGCTGCAGGTGAAAGATGCCTGGCCGGGCTGGAAGTCGAGAATGACGGAGCTGAGGCGGTCGGTTTTCACGGCGGGGTCGCGGTCGGTGAGCGCGATGACGCGCTTCGGCTCCCGCTCAAACAGGAAGCGGGACATGGTAATGGGATAGCAGCCGATGTCCATGATGCCGCCTCCACCGATGTCTACCATGTTGCGGATGTTGTGGGGATCGCGATTGAAGTAGCTGAAGGTGCTGGTGATGGCGCGAAGCTCGCCGAGTGCGCCGCTGCGGACGATTTCCCGGGCGCGAAGCCACTGCGGGTGGGTTCGGACCATGAACGCCTCGCCGATCTTGACTCCGATGGCATTTCGGACGCGGATGAGGGCTTTCGCCTCATCGACAGTAAGAGCGATCGGTTTCTCGCAGAGGACATGCTTGTAGGACTCGGCGGCGCGGATGGACCAGGGAACGTGCAGGTGATTAGGAAGTGGGTTGTAGATGGCGTCGATATCGGGATCGGCCAGGAGTGCTCCGTACGACCCGTAGGCCTTGGCGATTCCCAGCTGATCTGCAGCCATTTGAGCCCGGCCGAGGTCGCGGGAAGCGATAGCGACGATCTCGGTTCGCTCACCCTGTTGCATGGCTGGGATTACCTTCTTGACCGCGATTGCAGCCACCCCGAGCACGCCCCAACGGACTTTGTTTGCCATCATTCCGAGTTTCGCATGGCGCTTTTTGCGAGACGAACCGGTTCGGGCCGCTGTTCGAGGCGAAGAAAGGGCATTTTCAGGCTGCCCTACACGTCTGAGACAATGAACCCGTGAAGCTGTACGACATTGATCCGGGCCCTGACTGTCCAGAAGTCGTCCGGGCCATCATCGAGATCCCGAAGAACTCTTCGAACAAGTACGAATATGACGGGGAGCTAGAGGTGTTCCGGCTGGACCGGGCATTGTACTCACCAATGCATTACCCGGGAGATTATGGATTTGTTCCCGGAACGCTGGCGGACGATGGCGATCCGCTGGACGTGTTGACCCTAGTGGATGAGCCAAGCTTCACGGGATGCCTGTTAGAGGTGCGTCCGGTAGGGATTCTGTACAT
>CAXUCT010000342.1:3905-4952 GCA_964249415.1 uncultured Bryobacteraceae bacterium
TCTGTACATGGTGGACCAGCGGGAAAAAGATCAAAAGCTGTTGGCGGTACCCAACCGGAATCCGCGCTTCGATAGCATTCACACGATGGATCAGGTCTTCCCGCACATTCGGCGGGAAGTAGAGCACTTCTTCTCTATCTACAAGGAATTGCAGGGCGGCAACGTGACCATGGAAGGTTGGGGCGGCCCTGCGGAAGCGCGAAAAGCGATTACGAAGAGCCGCCAAAGCTATCTGGACGACAAGCTGCGGGGTGCAGCCATGGCGCCCAACTTAGCGACGGGATAACGCGCCGGAATTAGACGAAGTTATCGCCGCCACCGTCAAAACCGCCGCCATCGTCGCCGCCGGTATCGTAGCTGGCATCTTGGACGGAGTCGTCAAACTGCTGGCCGCCATCGCCGGAGTCGTTGTCATAGTAATTGTTTACTATCGTTTCGTCCTGAACTCCGCCCATTCCGCCGCCAAAGCCACCCCCTCCGAGGCCACCGAGTAATCCTCCGCCACCGCCGTATCCGGGATGTGAGAAGAGGGACTGGATGCCTTCAAAGGCAAGCGCTCCGGCAGCTACACCGGCAGCGGTCCGAGCGGCGCCTGCCAAAAAGCTAGGGGCTCCGCTGGGGCTAGCCGCAATAGCAGTGGGAGCGGCATATTGAGGAGGAGGCGGAGCGGAGTATTGCTGACCACCGCTGCCGTACCCCGGATTGCGGGGTAGAACCTGATTCTGTCCGATAAAGCTGCCTCCTGACCCTACGGAGGCGGGCTGTCCCCCGCGCTGCTGGAGCTCCTGAATCTGTTGCTGAGCGTGTTGCAGCGCTAGATTTTGGATCAGGACGGTTTGGGTCATGAGGTACAAGGCGTCCGGCCGTGAACCGATGCGCGTGCGGATAAAGTCTTCTGCTTCTGCGTCTTTGGGCGGCGCAGGGGTTTGCGCAAACTTATTCGCCAGGTCAGTCAGCATGTTGCGTTCGTCTGGGGTCATAGGATTTTCCTGTTTTACGTCCTGCACAGTAGACGTGATTGGCCGCAGTATGGTTCATCCCATACAC
>CAXUCT010000343.1:0-4942 GCA_964249415.1 uncultured Bryobacteraceae bacterium
TCACTGAAACCAGAGCGTTGGCGGCGTCGGTGGCCTGCTTGGCTGTGGGATACCCGTAGTACACGCGCTGATAGTAGTCGGCGGCTTGGGCAAGATCGCCGGTGGCATCGTAACATCGCGCGAGAAGCAAGTCGCCTTCCGGCCGGGGAATCACGTCGAAGTACTTCTTGATCAGCTCCAGCGCTTGCTTCGGGCTGTCTCCATCCAGATCAGCCCTCACGGCCAGGTCGGCGACGGCACCCACGAACGGGGATTCCGGAACCTGATTGAATACGTGCGTAGCGGACTCGGCCACCTCTGAGTAGTTCCGTAACGCGTATTCGGCTTGCGCCCGAATATAATGCGCATAGTCCTCGAGCGTAGGAGCGCTCTTTGCGGCGGAAGCGGCGTAATCCGCAGCGGCGGCGAAGTTCGCCAGCTCTAGTTGATGCTGCGCTACGGCGATAAGTCCAGCAGCACCGACCGCCTTCGGGGCTTGCGGTTTCGGTGCCTGGGGCTTAGCCGTAGCTTTTCTCTTAGCCGGCGCGGCCGCCGCGCGTAATGCAGGAACCAGGCCAGCGCCTGCAATAAGGAAAGCCAAGAGCAAGGCGCAGGGTGCCTGGCGACTTACTCTTCGACTTCGGAGATTAAACCAGCGGCCCTGGATAATCAGCTCCGAGTTTGAGTTCATCGCCTGCTGCCGCACGGACGAGTTCGAGATGAAGATAATCCACCATCGAAGGAATAGTCATAAATTGAAGTCTAAATTTCTCGCGTGCCTTCTCGATGTCGTTCTTTAGATAGACGTACAAATTCGCTTGTTTGCGTCCTGCACGGCAAGCCTCGGGCCGGGCGAGTTCCATTTCGGCTACGGCGACCCGCGAAAAGCGCTGCGCTTTGATGTGAAGATTGCGCTGTTCTTCGCTCAGATCCGCCCAGGCGGGTAGTCCGGCTGGCGCCGGCTCGGGCTTCCGGTCTGTTTCCGGCGGAACAGCGGAAGCGATCTGAGCGTGCAGCCCGCTACTGGAGCGGCGCTCCAGAACCGCGGAAGCTAATCCGGCAATAAGTTCGAGCCCATTCACGTCAAGGTAATCCTGATCGGCGGCAAACAGAACAGCGACTACGCGCTCGCTATTCAGGATCGGTAAGATATGGGCACGTTCACTTACGTCCGGTCCGCTGAGTGGTTGGGTTACTTCGCCTGGAGTTCTGAGCGCTATGATGGCATCCCGGGATTCGATGGCACTTGCAAACGCACGCGCAGCCGTCACCGGGAAGGAATACTTTTCGGGTACGTTCAGGTTGTGCTGGCCCCGCAGTGTGAGTACGCCATCTCTGAGTTCCAGCACGGCGACCTGACTGAAGAGTCGCGACGCGCCATCTAGAACCGCGGAGAACCATTCAGCTTCGTTGCCGTAATTCCGCAGCCGGCGCAGGGCTTGGTTGAGCTCGTTTGTAATTTGGATGCGGGCCGCCCGAGCCGACTGGGAGCAAGCGAGAGCGAATTCACGCTTGACCGTTTCCCAGGACTCATCAAGAGCATGCATCGCGAATCTAAGATTTTAACGGACCCGCGGCAACCAGGACACGGCATTCGAAGTTTCGGGCGCAAGCGTGCTGACGACGCGCCGTTGGCGGCCGGCACGTTCCAGGTCAAAGATGAGCTTGCCATCGCTCTGGCTAGCGGCCTCGCCGCTCCATGCATCTTCTCCATCGGCCACCTGGAGCTTTGACAGCCTGAGGTTTGGCCAGCCATCGGCAAACGAAAAATTGAACAGCCCGGATACTCTGCTGAAATCGTCCTCCGGCGATAGGCTTAAATCTTCGCCGGAAAAAGCTCCATTGGCCCGCAGGTGCTGAAGCGTATCGCCGCCCGTTCCTAATGTGACGAACTCTCCTTCAGCATTCAAAAACCCCCCGCGCCATGGGACGGCGTCCGCTTTGGCGGCAAACCGGTAGCGAGGCGAGTACGAGTTCAGACTTACAGATCCATGCGCCTGTATCCGGCCTTCCGGCATTTTTATTTGAAGAGCGAAAAGTTGGAGATTGGTGCCCTGCCAAGTGAAGCGCGAGGAGAGGGCGCCTAGTTTGGTTTGATTGACCGAGAAGCTTCCGATAAGCAGATCGCCATCCACATCACGAGCGGAAAGCCATGCGGGAACGGCTCGCCGGGAAAACCGTAACCGTGCGAGGAGGCTTTGGTCACGGAGTGCCGGTTCGAGCGCTGCTTCGATATCGGCGAGGTCAGCCGAAGGCAGATCCAGATGAAGGCGGCCGGGCCGCTTTGACAATTCGCTATAACGATAGCTGCCGGAAAGGGACTGCTGACCCAAGGTGGAGGAAAAGCGGCTCAGATCGAAACTTGAGCTATCGAAAACAACGTGCCCTTCGGAATGTTGGAGAGGCACCGCCACTCCCGGCGTATTGAGAGTGGCGTCGGCAAAGTCGAACTGTCCAGACCACAGCGCTGGACTCTCTTCCTCACGCCGGTAGGAAAGGTCGCCGGTGAGGGAGCCGCCCGTGAGTATTGCGACCGCAGATGGGGCGCCAAACCAAGCTTCGATTGTTCCCTTCAGTGTCTCCGCAGGGAAGTTTTGAGCGGTTAAAGAGGCGACAACGGTGGGAGCAAGCAGGTAAAAGTCGCCGGAAGCCTGCAAGGTACCGGCCGGAGCATCGAGCATCGCGCGGTTGAAATGAACACGCTCACTGGTAACGCTTGCGTTCACGACTGCGGCATGAAGAGCCGGCACGTTGGGCAAAGTGGCAGTGGCATCGAGAATAGCGAAGTCGCCTGTCAGACCGCCTGTGCTCGAATATCCGACCGTTCCGTCGAGCGAACCGGTGACGGCCAGATCTTGCGGAACGGTCAGCCCCATGCGCTTGGCAAGCGGCAGAAGATCTTGAACCGGCGCTTTATCCAGACGTGTAAGGACGGACCAATCCGGGTGAGTGAGGACGTCAGTTGCTATGAGTTCGAGTGCAACGGGGGTAGCATCGGTGGCGCGCCAGGGAACAGTTTGGAGACTGAATTTGCGCCCGAGCCCGTCGATGCCTCCGCGATAGCGAATGCGCCAGTCTTCGCCGCTCGAGGGCAGCAAATCCCAACGGTGAACGTCTTCAAGATGCAGCTCTCCGGCAATGCGTAGCGCGGTGGATGGACCTTCAATGCGAGCACGCGAGCTGACCGTTCCATGCACGCCGAGGTCATGACCCTCAAACAAAGTAGTCAGCTCGCTCAAGTTACTGGGATCGAGCGTCACATCGGCTTCGAGCTGATTCGCTAGAGCGCTGGCCGGGTTGGTATACCAGTTCGCGGTTCCGCGCAGATGGCCGAAGCCGTTTCCAGCGCGGTCAGTGCGTGCAGGAGATCCGGAAAACCGCACATAAAGTTTTCCAGAGCGTTCGGGATAGATAGTGAGATCCGACTGGAGCAAATAGAGCGTAGTCTTGCGGGAGCCCAACTTAAAATCGATACGGCCGTTTTCGACTTCGAAAGCGGGAAACAGGTTCAGCGGAGCGCGGCGCGGCGCGCTGAGACGGTTTACCAGTTCGACGACATTCCAGGAGCTATCGCTGCGCTTCACCAGGTTGAGTGAGGGATCGACCAACCGCAGGCTAGAGATTTGCATGCGGCCAAAGAGCAGTTTGTCGAATCGAACGCGAGCCTGCAAAGTAGGCACGTTGGCAAACGGCTCCAGCCCATAGCGAGGGTCTTCGCCGATGATGACGTTTTCAAGCGAGAAACCCGGCCCTGAGAACAAGCTGAAGTGCACGGCACTGAACTGCACCTTGCGTCCGAGCGACAATTCGAGTGCCTGCTGTATGGGGGCGCTGAAATGCGCCGCGTTGATAAAGGGCGCGATCAGGCCCGCAATCAGCAGCGCCGCGGCTACGGCAAGTAAGGAAGAAAAGAGCCGAAGAAAGCTGAGTTTAAATCTGTGTATGTGTGCAGCCTGGCTCAAGATAGACAAAGACCGCGATTTGCTCGGGTGCCCTGATTATAGCGTCGTTTAGGCGCTATCTGCGGAGGAGCGGTTTTGCCGTCACCTGGGCATGGGCCATGCTATTCTCATCGCCGTGAATGGCGTTGGAGTTGGGCAAATCGCGATGATCTTCGACTTGGACGGCGTGCTGGTCCACTCGATGCCACTGCATGTACTGGCGTGGGAGCGGTATCTGGAGAATCTAGGGATTCACGTTGCCGACATGGAGCGGAGCATGCATGGGAAGCGCAATGCGGAGCTGGTTCGCGAGCTGATGGGCAATGATCTGGCCGAGGAGGTGGTGCTGGAGCATGGCGCGGCGAAGGAGCGGCTGTTTCGCGAGATGCTGTTGAAGTCGGAATTGGCGGAATGCGGCGTTCCGGGCGGCCACAAGTGTTTAGAGCGTTACCGAGATGTTCCCAAGGCCATAGGCTCCAATGCCGAACCCGCCAATATCGATTTCGTGCTGGACCGTTTCAAGCTGCGGGCGTATTTCCCCATCGTGGTGGATGGTTTTCAGGTAAGCCGACCGAAGCCATTTCCGGACATCTATCTGAAAGCGGCTGAACTGCTGGGCTTCAAGCCACAGAGTTGCATTGTTTTCGAGGATTCTCCGACCGGGGTAGAAGCCGGGCGAGCAGCGGGGATGCGCGTGGTGGGCGTGGAGACAACTCCGACGGATTTCGTGGGAGTTGATTTGCATGTGAAGGATTTCTTGGATCCGAAGTTAGAGCCTTGGATGGAGGCTCAGCTTGCGCGCTGAGATCCTATTCTGTTGAAGATAGCGATGGCGTATTTGTGGCCGGGGTCGGGCGGTTTGAGTTGGGAGTAGTGGCTGCGAATGTATGCCTCTATTCGGTAGAAGTGCAGAGTCGCGGGGTCCGAGTGCGGCCAAATCGAAAGCACTGTGCGGGGCGGTAAGTTATGCCAGATGACCCAGTCCGGCGGATTGGCCTCAAGTTCGTGTAGCACTTTCGATT
>CAXUCT010000344.1:0-4914 GCA_964249415.1 uncultured Bryobacteraceae bacterium
CGTTCCAGGTGGGAGTGACAGCCGTATTCAGAATATCTGCTGCCAGTTCGAGTTCCAGCCCTACCGCCAGCCATCGCCCCAGCGTCAGTCGAACCTCGTTTTTCGCTTCTGCCGGGGCGCCCCGGCGGAAAAACAGGACGAGAGACTTAAGAGTGGCCTCTGCTGCCGCAAATCCAATGACAATGGCCGCCGCGAACTCGATCGCTCGCGCCAGGTACTCTATCAGACTCTTAGCTTCTTCGAGCATTCCGGCTCACCTTCTTTTGATTACGTTTGTCTCGGCTCAATCCACTTCTCAACAGCCGGCGCTCTTTGTTCCAGTAAGCGATCGAGGAGTGTCCCGGGGTCCGCATCGGAAATCAGCATTTCCCGGTGAACGGCTTTCACAAAACCCTCCGCCACTGCGTGATCGAACATCCGCAAGAGATCATCGTAATAGCCGCTAACGTTCAGCAACCCGCAAGGTTTTCGGTGAAGCCCAAGCTGGGCCCAGGTCAAGATCTCGCAAAACTCTTCAAAGGTTCCGTAGCCACCCGGCAGCGCGATGAATGGAATTGACTACGCGAAGCTCAGTGAGTCCGCGGTGTGCAATCTCTTTGGCGACCAAAGGCTTCGGCATCACGCCAATGATTTGGCCCTGGGCCTCTAAGACGGCATCTGCGAGAGTGCCCATGAGCCCCACTTTTCCGCCTCCGTAAACAACTAAAATGTTCTTCGCCGCTAGCTGTTGAGCCAACGAGACCGCGGCTGAACCATATGCCGGCCTGTTCCCTGACGCTGAACCGCAGAAAACGCATATGCTTCGAACCATCGTCTGAATTTACAATACAGTTGAATACTTCTTCTGCGGCGGCGGCACCATGGGACCATCGCAGACGTCCCACTGACCACGTTTCAAGCACAATGAGCAACTCGTCGATCTTACGCTTCAGCCTGGTGCTGGTTGCGGCGCTACTTGTCCTATGCTTTCAGGAGCGGCGCTGGCGGGTGATCAGCGACTTTCGACGAGAGAAATCAACGGCACTGAATCTGGCAGTAGCGCGGATCGTGATCCTCTGCGTCATCTTGCATGCCATCAACTTGCATCAGGAGTTGGTGTTCTCTGAACTCGATAGCGCTCTGCTTTATCCACCTCGGGGCTGGGCCGCCTTCGCACGTCTGATCCCCAGATCTCCGCATCTTGCGCGAAGTGTCTACGTGGTGTTCGTTGTTGCCGCGGTATGCGGAATCATAGGATTGCTGACGCGCTTCAGTTGCGGCGTGACGTGTCTCGCGAGCTTTTATCTCCTCACGCTGCCGCAGCTATTTGGGAAGGTGAACCATAGCCATTTCCTAGTGGCTTTCTGTTTTCTACTTGCGCTCAGCCCCTCAGGCGATGCCCTCTCGATCGATGAACTGTGGAGGGCAATTCGAAGGAGCGATAAAGGGATGTTTCGCCGCGCGCCAAGCCGGTCCTATGCCGCATATCTGCAGAGCATGATGCTACTGATCGGCTGTATCTATTTTTTTCCTGGCGCCTGGAAACTCTCTGTAGGGTGGCTGCGCTGGTTTTCCAGCGAAAACATGTACCTGCTGATTGTAATGAAGCTTTATGAACTGGGCGGCGGCAACAGCCTGCAGCGATCTGTGCTTAGGATGCCCCAACTGCTGGCGGCCGGCGCCTGTTTCACACTGGCATTCGAGCTAGGCTTTACTTTCTTCATCCTAAGCAGGAGAACCCGTCTACTAGGCGCTGCGGCCGGACTCATGTTTCACAACCTAACGACTCTGCTCATGGGAATTTCGTTCGCCGAACTGCAATGCTGTTACGTCATCTTTGTGGATTGGACGGCGGCTCTAATTTGGCTGAATAGGCAACTCCGCATCGAACCGCTGACAGTGCTGTACCATCCTGGCCGCCAGCATAGTCGTTATATAACCAGCGTCCTAGTTTCATGGGATTGGGCGTCTCAGACTATGTCAATTCCAAGCACGCCTATCGAGGAACTCGCGGGTTCCGCTTGGCAGAAACTAGAACACTTTCCGTCCTGCTTACCGTTTCTGGTCATAGATAGCAAGGGATCGCTGCTGAACGGCTGGTTCGCTTTTAGACAAATAGCCACTCGCATTCCATTGTTGTGGCCCATACGAGCCATCATGAGCTTGCCCGGACTGGAGCGACTGGGCTGGCGAATTTGCCGGCACTTCACCGAAATCGCAGACAAGCCGGTCGCGGCTGCTCCCATGGTTCTCGAACACTCAGAAACTACGGCATACCGCAAACTCGCTTCTGTAGTTCGGAATGTCCTGCTTGGTCTTTTCTTTGTAGCAGGTGCTTTACGCAGCGTGAATACGTGGCCCATAGCATGTTTTCCTACCTTTGACTCGCCTCCAGAAGCGGTCCTGCAGAAACTGTCGATGCAATCGGAAGAACCGAATGGCGTGGTACAAGATGAGACTTTGAGCTTTGACCCCAAGATGGGAGCACTGCTGGGACCGGAGCGATGGCAGGGCTTGACCAGCCAGTTCAGTGACCGGCTTTTCCGGCCAGCCGCAGCTAAAGCTTTATTACAGTTATGGCAGAACAACCATATGACAACACCGGTTAAGTCCGCGACGTTCTGCGATGACCGGTACCGCATCAATCTGTCGACCGGCGAACAAACGCTACTCAGCCGGAAGAGGCTCGGTATTGTTGGCCCTCGGAGCGGTTCAACTCAAGCACCCGCAGAATAGGTTTGCTTTTTCTCATCCGATGCCTCGATGTCAGCACTAGGTAGATACTCGTCCATGGACCTTGGGATGAGCAGCCGCTCCGGAAACCAGAGGAAACTATCATATGGCCGATTCAACAATATGATTGGAAGATCAGGATTGAAAATTGAAGCCCACGCAGACAGGAACGAAGTCGTACGGATAAGAGCGCTACAACGAGAAAGAAGCAAACAATTCATTAGTGCCTCCTCACCCTTCCCGTAGTTATCTTCGCCGTGGTCATCCATATGGAACGGCCGGTTAGTTGCAGATCGAAACCGATCATCGTGGCTAATTACTAAAAGATTCGGGAAAGCCTGTTCGATAAAGTTGATGAACGGTGCTTCGTCGCTTGCTACGAACAAACAGTCGATTGCGGGATTCCGTCGCAGATAGTTTTCGATGGTCTGCTGAACGCGCTCCCAACTCACTCTTTCAGCTTCTCCCTTTTTATCGGTTCCTCGGAAATGTACTCCGAGCGTAGTCCGCCCAAGCATTCTTCGGGCGACGAAGATCTCTACCTTCTTGGTAATCTCTGTTTTGACCGGCAAGTACTTTCTTCGTAGCTCAGCGGCAACTTCGATGCTGGAAAGGCCGCTTCGGCTTCCGATACGCAACTGGTTTAGATCGGAAATTCTGAAGTCTGGTTCAGCAGTCTGCGGGGCAGCGTCGAAGTAGTACGAGAGCCAGTTGCTCGAACGGGTCGGATCACGGTATTGAGGGCTGGTAGCGCTGAGAAGAGGAGACAGCTGCCGGTGTTGACAGAACCCCGCGGTGTGGAGGCGCCAGTTTAGGTGAGCGAAAAAGCCAATACCGGGGGCATAAATTTCCAACGAAAGACTTCGGCTAAACAACGGCAGAAAACGCAATTTAGAAAGCCAATATGGATTTGGCGCATGCTGTAAGAAAGCTCGTCCCTTTTTGCCAAAGGTGCCTATTAAAGTAGTCGGCATTTGCATGTTGTGCTTATCAGCTATGGCTATTGCGGTGTGGCCGCAACCGAAGATTCTACGGTTCTGCAGCGGAGCAAGGTCACGCGGCTGAACTCGGCATCCGCTGCAGTGTATCCGGTGTGCAGCCGACTTTGCTACTGCGTGCTCGTAATAGCTGTACGCCGCTCATAAAGAACGATCGACTCAACAGCGTTCGGAACAGGCTGTAAGGCGTAGCAAGGAGAAAAGCGACGCGCAAGAAGCGCCAGAAATTTGCGTACTGCCGGTGCAAAAGCGCGGCCCCAATGCTAAACGGAAGCGGCCAAAGAATTGCCGCTTGCATACGTCGACGCAGTGGCCAAGGTCTCATATCCTTCAGCGCACGCCTGAACTCAAAGGACTCGTCGAAAGTGTGCGGCGCGTAACTGAACAGGTCGAAAATACGCCTTAAAATGCCTGTTTCTTCTTCGCTGAGGCTGGTCTTACCTTGTGCCTGGGCGACCTCGCTCGCTTGCCGGAAATCCTGTGCGGCTTCGTTCCACAACCCTTTGCGCGCCAGAATACACGAGCGTTGCAGCAAGGCGGTAAAGACGTGTTCTTGCGTGAACTCAGCCGTGCGCAGTCTGACCGGCAGGAACTCCCGTAACTCATGCGTGGCGTAAATCTGGCCGATAATCTTTCGATCAGCCTTCACCCAGCCTTCTACGGCCCGATTGGCCGGAACCGGAGAAACTTCCGATCCTCTGACGCCTGCGTGTTGACGCAGATGAAACGTGATCCCTTCAACCTTTATGCCAGCGTAGCAACGCGACAACCGCAGCATCATCTCTAAGTCCTGCGATCGGACCAAGGTTTCATCGAAGCTTCCTACTTCGTCGTAGCAGGACTTTCTCACGAGTAAGCCTTGCTGGAGAATGAAGGATCGCTCCATGAGAGCCAGATAAAGGCCTTCGGAGGATACAGTCGGAAAGTTCACGGGAACTCGTCGCATCCCGCCGCTCTCGTCGGTTGTGAACAGGTCGTAGTTCCCGTAGGAAAATCCGCATTCCCGATTGTTCACGAGAGCCGCAGCTAGCTTCTCTAAGGCATGGCGCTCGGCGATGTCATCATCGTCGAAGATCCAGATGAATTCTCCGGTGGCGCGCGGCAATCCAAAGTTGAGAGCTGCCGATTTGCCGCCGTTCGGTTTTGAGAGGTACTCGACCGGCGAGCCAAATCCCGCGACGACTTCGCGAGTGGTGTCCTTCGA
>CAXUCT010000345.1:0-1750 GCA_964249415.1 uncultured Bryobacteraceae bacterium
AAGCGAAAAGGGAACCTTGCGGTTCCCTTTCGTCGCGTCGATCGTGATCGACCCTTGATTTGTGACTAGTTGGTCCCCTTCGGATCGGGGCAGGTTTGAGTATAGCGTAGCGGCAACGTTCGCGCGATAAGGCCGCAACAAGCGTGAGCGGCTTCCGCATATATTAGAGCTGTGACTAAAATTCTGATCTTTGGATTCTCACTGTTGGCCGCTTGCGGTACAAGCTTTGCGGCAGACTCGTCGCCCTCCGCACTGAGTGTCGGCATTATCGGATTGGTCCACGGCCATGTAGCGGGCTTTCTCGAGGGAGGCGCGCTGACGCCTGCTGGAGGCGCGCTTCATCGGCCGGACGTCCGGGTGGTCGGAATCGTGGAGCCAGATCAGCAGCTATTCGATTCATACGCGGCGCGTTATCACTGGTCCGCAGACTTGCACTTCCGGTCCATCGAGGAGTTGGTTTCTCATGCGCATCCGCAAGCGGCGTTGATCTTCACCTCCACCGCCGGGCACACCAAAGCAGTGGAAGAGTGCGCTCGTCTTGGTGTCCACGCCATGATGGAAAAACCGATGGCGGTCAGTTATAAGGACGCGCTCGCCATCGCGGAAGCGGCACGTCGCGGAAAGATTCACGTGCTGGTGGATTACGAGACTTCCTGGTATGGCAGCAACAAGGCGGCGCACGATCTGTTTGCCCAAGGGGCATTGGGAGCCATGGTGAAGACTGTTGTCCGAGATGGGCACAACGGGCCTAAAGCCATTCATGTTTCACCCGAGTTCTTCGGCTGGCTTACCGATCCCCAGTTGAACGGTGCTGGCGCTCTGTACGATTTCGGTTGCTATGGAGCCGACCTAATGACTTGGTTGATGAACGGAGAAACTCCAATCTCGGTCATGGCGGTGACTAAACATCTCCAACCGGATGCGTATCCAAAGGTGGAGGATGAAGCGGACGTGCTCCTTAACTATGGGAATGCGGTTGCTATTCTGCAGGGCTCTTGGGACTGGCCGTTCGGTGTTAAGGATATGGATGTGTATGGCCGCACGGGCTATGTGAAAACGATTGGTTCAGATAAAATTGACGTCCGCCGCGCAGGTGAGAGTGATGGGCAGGTTACGGCTGCTGATCGGCTGACCGCGCCGTATGACGATCCACTGCATTATCTGGCCGCCGTAATCCGAGGCGACATTGCCGAGGAGAACAGCGTGTCTTCTTTGAAGACCAACATCACTGTCAGCGAGATTTTGGATGCGGCTCGCCGTTCGGCGCAGACCGGGAACACAGTGAAGTTGCCGCTGGAGCCCTAGGGGACAATCACTGCTGATCCCTGTCCGGTCTCTTCTTTGACTGCTAGCAGGGCTTTGTTTGCATCATCAAGTGAAAATATCGTTGCCTGCGGATGTATCTTGAGATCGTCAGCGATCTTGAGAAAGTCACGCGCGTCCCGTCGAGTCATATTAGCGACGCTGCGAATCTGCCGCTCGCCCCAGAGCAGGTTGTCGTAGTCAAAACCAGGCATCTGGTCGAGATGAATGGCGTTGATTGCCACAACTCCACCTTTACGCAAGCTGGCCAGGGCGCCTACTACGACTGTTCCACTGGGAGCGAAAGTAATCGCACGATCAAGCTCCACCGGCGGTCTTTCCTCTTCTTTGCCGACCCAAGTGGCGCCGAGCGAGACAGCCGACTTTCGATGGGACTCGCCTCTGGTCACAACATAGACTTCGCATCCCCACGATTGCAGAATTGTGA
>CAXUCT010000345.1:1760-3131 GCA_964249415.1 uncultured Bryobacteraceae bacterium
CAAAACCAAAGAGTCCAACTCGCTCACCATGCTGGACGCCCGCAACGCGCAGGCTGCGAAAGCCGATGATGCCCGCGCACAGCAGTGGAGCGACGTGTACGTTATCCAAACCAGCAGGCAGTGGGTAAGCGAAGTCTGCACGCACAAGAACATACTCGGCATAGCCGCCATTGACCGTGTACCCAGTAAAGGTAGGCCGATCACATAGATTTTCCATTGCGTGACAGCAGTACCAGCAATCGCCATCTACGCCGCCCATCCAGGAAACACCCACACGCGTTCCGACCGGCAACTCGGCTGTCTCGCCCTCCACGACTTGGCCCACGATTTGATGGCCAGGAATGAGTCGCGGTCGGAGCGGCGGGAGATCTCCTTCCACGATGTGCAAATCGGTACGGCAGACTCCGCAAGCAAGGACCTTAAGCAAGACATGTCCCGCTTCAAGCTGCGGACGGGGAACATCTTCGATTTGAAGAAACGATCCAGACGCTAAAGGAGCTGATGTAAAGAGGGCGGCCTTCAATTTCCCCTGGACCTTGATTTAAGTGCGCTAACTGATCTTTTCAGCAATGGATTTGGCTTGCACGAATTGCAGCAGGTAGTCGGGGCCACCCGCTTTTGAATCTGTGCCGGACATGTTAAAGCCGCCGAATGGATGCGCGCCGACCATCGCGCCGGTGCATTTGCGGTTGATGTAGAGATTGCCGACGAAGAATTGGCGCTTGGCTTTTTCCGCTTTGGCCGGGTTGGTGGTGAAAACAGCGCCGGTGAGGCCGTATTCAGAATCGTTGGCAAGCTGGAGAGCGTGGTCGAAGTCGTTGGCTTTGGTAACGGCAAGCACGGGGCCGAAGATCTCTTCCTGGAAGATGCGTGCCTTGGAATCCACGTCGGCGATGACGGTGGGCTTGATGAAATAGCCATCGCCCGCGCCGGCGTCGCCACCCGCGAGTAAACGCCCCTCGGTTTTGCCGGTTTCGACGTACTTCAAGATGTTTTCTTTAGCGCGGGAACTGATGACCGGTCCCATGTAATTCTTGACATCATCCGCAGGACCCAGAGTGAGTGTTTCGACTTTGGCTGTGAGCTTATCGAGGAACTCATCGTAAACCGCCCCATCGACGATGGCGCGGGAGCAGGCGGAGCACTTCTGCCCCTGATAACCAAAAGCGGAATAGAGGACGCCGAGGACGGCTTGATCGAGGTTTGACTCACGGTCCACGATGATGGCGTCCTTGCCGCCCATTTCCGCAACCACGCGCTTAATCCAGAGCTGTCCTTTGGGCGTCTTGGCGGCGAGTTCATTGATATGCAGACCGACGTCGCGCGAGCCAGTGAAGGAGATGAAGCGAGTTTTAGGGTGCGAGACAAGAG
>CAXUCT010000345.1:3237-4895 GCA_964249415.1 uncultured Bryobacteraceae bacterium
TTGGTGAGGAAATCCGGCTTCAAGCAAGACTTCCGCAAATTTAGCCGCGATGGTAGGCGTTTCGCTCGAAGGTTTGAGGACCACTGTGTTGCCGACCACGAGAGCGGCTACCGTCATGCCCACCATGATGGCGAGGGGGAAATTCCACGGCGGAATGACAACGCCCACGCCGAGCGGAAGATATACTATCTCATCGCGTTCGCCCGAGAGTTGAACAACCGGCTCCGGGTGGGCAAGCTTCATGGCTTGGCGGGCGTAGTACTCGCAAAAATCGATGGCCTCGGAGACATCGCCCTCGGCCTCGGCCCAGGTCTTGCCGGATTCGTAGACAAGCCAAGCATCGAACTCGTACTTGCGCTCGCGAAGGATCTCGGCAGCGCGGAACAGGCGCCCGGCGCGCTCGTGCATGGGAACTTCCGCCCATGTGGGGAAGTAGGCGAACGCAGCTTCGACCGCGTCGCGCGCGTCTTGCTCAGAGCCTTTCTGGTGAATGCCCACAATTTCGGAAGGCCGGGACGGGTTTACTGATTCGAGCTTAGAAGCCGAGCGGCGCCGGTCACCCGCGATCAGCAGGTCATACTCTTTGCTGAACTCAGAACGAACCTTCGCCAGAGCGGCACGCATGAGCTCAGCATTCGGGGGCTGAGTGAAGTCGGTGTAGGGTTCGTTGACAAACTCAACGGTTGCGGTGGGCGGAGCGGCGAGTACAGACATAAACAGAGGATCTGTTTTTGATGACTGGCTTAGCTCTTTCGATGCGTAGTCTGAACGCTACGCACGTTCGTCGATCGTCTTCTCGGCGATGCTGCGGCCCCGTTCGAAGACGATAGCAGCGTCTTCGGCCATCTCACGCCCGCGCTCATAGAGTTCACGACCCTTTTCAAATAGTTCCTGGCCAGATTCGAACAGTGATTTGCGGCCCTGCTCGACCTGGAGGGCCAACTTCGACCGAACCCGTTTACCGGATTCCGGGGCCATCAGCAGGGCGACGACGGTGCCCAGCACTGCTCCCCCCGCAAACCAGACTGCCATGCTGCTGCCATTACTGCGTTCCATAGTATGCCTCGCTTCTCATTCTATATTCGGGAATGCCCCGCAGGGCGCAAAACGTTTAACGGAAAGAGTGAATCTCGACTTTATCTCCGTCGGTGAGGAATGTGACGAGCCCGCGCTGATCAGTGCGGAACACTGTCGTGTGGTGCTCCGCAAGGCGCGCCAGAACATCCGGATGGGGATGGTGGAACTGATTCTTATAACCGTCTGACACAAAGGCGTAGCGTGGAGTGACTTGATCGAGGAATTCGTCGGAAGAAGATGTCTTGCTGCCGTGGTGTCCAACTTTGAGCAGCGTGACGGGGTGAAGCTGGCCGCTCTCAACCAGGTCGTCTTCGACGGGCCGCTCGGCATCTCCGGTGAGGAGAATGCTCCGGCGGCCGTAGGTGACTTCGAGCACCAGAGAGTCGTTATTATGAGGCGCATCGCCGGAGACGTAATCGGCGGAAGGGGCTAAAAAGCGAATGTGCGTTCCACCGATGGCTGTGGGTGCAAAGGCGTTGGGCGGAGAGGCGCGGGTAAGAGAAACGATGCGGACCTGCTCCTGAGCGGCGTGGCGGCGCACGTTTTCCCAGGCTTGGGTATCCGGCTCGGCACCCACCCAT
>CAXUCT010000346.1:0-1833 GCA_964249415.1 uncultured Bryobacteraceae bacterium
GTCCACACCTGCCCAGCCGCATCCACATAAGGACGTGTCGGTAGCCCAAAAAGAATGCGCCGAGTCGAATCTTGTCCCATCGTAACTGCCGGGACTAAAATGCCTGCCCTAACGGGCTGCATAGGCTGTCGGTGCTTTACTGCGAGCACACCCACGCTCGTCAGACCTGCTGCCGCCGCCATTCCATACATCACCCAGCCGCGCCACCCGATCGCCGTTTTCCGCGTGCTTGGACTTTTTGGGGCGGCGAGAACTTTTGACGTCTCTAGTAAAGGCAGCGCAGCAGTTTCAGGAAGCGGAAGCCTGCCTTCTGGTAGGCGAACGAATCGCAAAACATACTTACCCGGCGGAAGTTGCATCTGGATCACGTGGTGGGACCCTTCCGTCGTGTAGTACTGTTGTAACCGCTTCCGCAATGCGTGCGCAGTCACGCGCACGATAGTGTCAGCTTGAGGATCGAAGTCTTCAGGTCGATTCAGGGCCTGAACAGCGATGCTGTACTCTTTAACCTCCTCCGCTTTTCCTGCAAAATACTTCTCTGCCACGAACACAAGAAAATGTTGGAGGTTTGGAGCTTTGTTTAGGATGCCGGACTGCAAAACAGCCTGCAGCTCCTGCTTTTCCTCTTCTTCTTTGCTGCTGATTTCCACAGACATCAATGGCATGACAAGGCCAACTCCCAACCGGGCATCATTATATCGAATAGAGGTATAAACAGGCTGTTAACGTCGCATTAACTGTGAATTTGTTTTGCTCGTTGCGCGTACTTTAATCATTTAGAAAACTCTTTCTTTGTCCCGCCCCGGCGTTGGAACTTTTTTTCTTCCACACCGCGCATTTAGCGTTAAAGGAACACTTAGTCTCCGGCAGCTTCGCCGCCGCTGGCGCGTTCACCTATGAGTTTCGGCGGTAGCCGGTAGCTCACAGACTATCCGCCTGCGCTTCGCTGAGTTGTACTCGACCGCGGTCGGACGAGGGCGCCGGTATATCCCGAGATCGGGCTCCGTCTTCAGGTCTAGACATAGCCGTTTAGTTGGTAGGAAGGTTGGTCGGGGCGGCGGGATTCGAACTCGCGACCCCCTGCGCCCAAGGGAGACTCGTCGCTTCCAAGGGCTCCATCGTTTTGCGCCGAATCCTAACGATTACAACAAACGGGGAAATCTGCTTCCGCTCGAACAGCAACCCCAGCCGCTCGAATCGATGGAGTTCGGACACAGTTTTGGCACAGCGGAAAGCAGCGGCGTTACGCTGCCTTGACAGATTCGCCAAAAGCAGGCGCGCACAGGATGACTTAAAGTCTATGAGCCGCTTCCAGGTACCTCGTCGAACGATTAAAGCACAGTTTTTCAGCTGTTGTTTTGGTTGAGCTTTCAACAGATCACAAGATTGTCGCGACCATGCGTTCACGCCACCGGACTACGGTATTGGCGGGACTGTTAAGGCAAGTTACTACCGATATTCCTTATTATCACACTCATGAACAACGCCCTAGACCTCAGGTCCGAACCGATGGCTGGCAGCCCGCTGGTCTCTTTGTCGTCCTCTCCGGCGCTTTCCGCCCCGCCGCTACTGGACGGCACGAGTACCCCGGAGGTGCGGCATCGGGTCGAAAAGTTCTATCAGGCCATCGAGCGCATCTTTGAGAGCTGGGTGAATCGCAGCGAAAGCGCCCATACCCGGCGCGCCTACCGCGATGACGTCATGGCGTTCGTCCGCTTCCTCGGTCTGGCCTGGCCGGAAGAGGCTTCCGCCTTGTTGCAAGTCTCCGTCCTGGACGTGCAACGGTTCCGGGAAGCACTGCTGGAACTGGGGGCGGCCAACAAAACCCTGAAT
>CAXUCT010000346.1:1922-4885 GCA_964249415.1 uncultured Bryobacteraceae bacterium
CAGTCTGGCGCGGGTCCGGCAGTTGCTCGCCTTACCGCAAGGCCATGACGTGCTCGCCGCTCGCGACCGGGCGATCTTGAGTTTTTACTTGTACTCGGGCGCCCGCATCGCGGCCGGCTGCAAACTGGCCGTGGCGGACTTCCATTACGACCGCGAGGATTCCACCGTTCGCTTACAAGAGAAGGGCGGAGAATACCGCACGGTGGGTTTGCATTTTGTGGCTGCCGAAGCCCTGCGCGAGTACATCGAGCAGGCGGACATCACCTCCGGGCCCTTGTTTCGGCCCCGCGCCCATTCCCGCTCGACTCGCTTGGCCGACTCTCACATGGAGGAATTCACCATGTACCGGCTGCTCATGAGCTATCTGGAACGGCTGCCGGGGGCCATGGTCGGTTGCCGCGATCCGCAGGGCAGGGAAGTGCTCGACTGCATTTACAACCCGCATTCGCTCCGCGCCTCTTGCGCGACACTGCTGCTCGATGCCGGCGTCGATATCCGCGAACTGCAGGAACTGCTCGGCCACAAACACGTCACCACCACCCAGATTTATGACAAACGCCGGCGAACCACCCGTGAGAGCGCTTCGCATAAAGCGCCGTTCTGAAACAGGTTCTAATCAGTTCATGTCTCAAGACGCCCTGACGCCACCCTCACAGGACCTGGTTCGGAACGAGCAAACGTTCGCGGACATCGTAGCCCTGATCTCTTCCTCTCGGACGCGTGCCCTCAAAGCAGTGAATACCGAGCTGGTAGAACTCTATTGGCAAATTGGCGAAATCATCAGCCGGAAGCTGGACAGGGCCGAGTGGGGCGACGGGGTGGTGGAAGAGCTGGCCCAATTCATCGGGAGAACGCAGCCCGGCTTACGTGGCTTCACGCGGGCTAACTTGTTCCGCATGCGGCAGTTCTACGAGACCTACCGGCGCGAAGAAAAAGTCGCGCCACTGGTGCGACAATTGCCGTGGTCGCACAACATCGTCATTCTGGGTCAGACGAAGCGGCCGGAAGAACGCGAATTTTATCTCCAGTTGGCGATCTCAGAGGGCTGGAGCCGTCGCCAACTCGAGCGGCAGATGCGAACGGGCTTGTTCGAACGAACCGTCTTATCGCCGCCAAAAGTCTCACCACTGGTGCGACAAACGCATCCGGACCTGGCCGGAGTCTTCCGGGATTCCTACATGCTCGAGTTTTTGGAGCTGCCGCCCAGCCCAACGGAAGCAGACCTGCACCTCGGGCTCTTGTCCAAGCTCAAGGAGTTCTTAATCGAGCTGGGTCGGGATTTCTGCTTTATTGGGTCTGAGTTTCCCATCCAGGTGGGCGGCCGGGATTTTGCGATTGATCTGCTGTTCTTTCATCGCGGTCTCAACGCGCTAATCGCGTTCGAACTCAAGGTCGGACGCTTTGAACCGGAGTACTTGGGCAAGATTGGTTTCTACCTTGAAGCGTTGGACCGCGATGTTCGGAAATCTCATGAACAAGCGTCCATCGGGGTATTGCTCTGCGCGACGAAAGACGATGAAGTCGTCGAATATGCATTAAGCAGAGCGCTTTCTCCGGCACTCGTCGCGGAGTACCAGACGCAGCTCCCGGACAAGAAGCTGCTCCGGGCGAAGCTGCACGAGTTCTACCTTCAGAATTCGCCCCACGAGTAGGACTGTCAAGCAACATCGCGCGCCAGCGTCCCACACACGTCAAACAGTGTTGATAAGAGGAGGCTGCCGCTTCACGCGGCGGCCTCCTCAAGATGGAGATTTCGTTTGAACAGCCAATCGACCGCTTGCTGCGACTTGGTGGCGGCGGTAAAGATCGCTCGGCGATCGTTTCGCAAGACGTTGAGCCACGATTGAATATAGTGGGCGTGATCCCGTCGCGGCTCGATGGCTAATTCCAACTCGGCGCAAACAAAAGCGCTTCCCAGTTCGGCAATCAACTCTTCCGCGGCGTAGGCCTCTTCTGAAAGCGCGGCGCGAGATCTCGATTAAGGCGGGTAGTCGCCCCGCTCCAGTGCGTGACTTCGTGCGCTAGAACCGAGTAGCGGAAATCAGCCTTTTTAAAGGCCGCAAACGGAGGCATCTGAATGTAATCTTCTGCCGGTGAATAGAAGGCTCTCGATCCACCTGATCCACCTTCCCGGATATCGGCGTCTAAGCCGCCAAAGAATTCCTCGGCTCGCTCGATCCGCTCCGTTTCTGGAAGCCGGGGAGTGGTGGGTACTTCGTAGCCATCCACCTGAGCGGCATTGAACACGTGATAAGCGCGCGCCATCACGCGCCGGTGAGGTTCGCGCTAGTTGCCTTCACTGTTCTCGCGTGGCTCTTCCTCATCGAAGAATTTCCAGAACACCACGGGAGTGGCTTTCTCGCCTTTTCGAACCTGTGCACCCAGTTCGCGCCATTGCTGATAGGTGGCCCAGAGACTGGTTGCGTATTCCTTCTTCGCTGCCACGGCCCACAGCATCATGACGTTGACACCCCGGTACGGTCTGTGCGTGGAGGCGTTCAGGGGCAACACGCTTTCCGCCCCGTTGACGTACCAAGGCATCTGATAATTGTTGGCTCCGGCTTCTATGGCTTCAATAATCTGCTTCGTGATCTCGCCGTAAATGTCGATCTTTTCTGTGCTCATGCCTTTGCGTTCTCCTTGGTGAATGCGGTGCAGTTGAATAACTGCACGCCTGCCTGCCGCGGCGAGCGGTGGGGGAAGAAAGCGCAAGCTGAGGGGAATCGCCCAGCCTTGTAGCGTCAGCGGAAAGGCCGAAGCGGAGCGGAGTGCTGCACAAGCGTCAGCGCGGAAGCATGGGGAGACGGCTTGCCGCGCGCGAGGGGCGAAGCTCCTTAGGTGTTCAGGTCGTGGACGGTTTGCCGGTTCAGATCGAATCGCAACTCAGTGGTGTCACGAATCCTCTAGAGGGGCCTCATTGCCGGCCCCTGAACCCCGCTAGGATTTTCGACCAAGAATGGCGG
>CAXUCT010000347.1:0-4870 GCA_964249415.1 uncultured Bryobacteraceae bacterium
CTGATGCCCGCCTACACGCACACTCAGCCCGCCCAGCCCACCACGCTGGCGCATTACTTGCTAGGCGCGGTGGAATGTTTCCTGCGGGATGGGCGGCGGCTCCAAGCTGCCTTCGCAACCGTCAACCGCAATCCGATGGGCGCGTGTGCGATCACCACCACAGGTTTTCCTATTGATCGAAGCTTTACAGCCGAGTTGCTGGGCTTCGAAGGGCTGCAACTCAACTCGTATGGCGCCATCGGCGCTACGGACTACGTGACCGAAACTGCCGGCGCCATCGCCACGGCCATGGTCAATCTCGGCAAGCTGGTGCAGTATCTGCGGCAGTGGAGCAACCCGGCATTCGGCTATATGCGTCTCTCGAACGCCTGGGTGCAGATCAGCAGCATCATGCCCCAGAAGCGGAATCCCGTCGCGCTGGAGCATACGCGCATGCTGGCGAGCAGAGCACTCGGGCAAGCGCAAGCGGTATTCACGGCGACGCACAATACGCCATTCGGCGATATTGTGGATAGCGAAGATGATTTGCAGCCGCTGGTGTTCGCCATGACCGCAGACGCAATCCGGGCCGTGCGGCTGTTTGCCGGCTTGATGGCGGACTGTGATATCGACGTCAAACATCTCTCAGAAAAGGCCCACGATGATTTCCTAACCGTGACTGAACTAGCAGACACGTTAGTCCGGCAGGCAGGTTTAAACTTTTACGCGGCGCATGGTTTAGTCTCGGCCGCGGTGCGCAAACTCGAGGGCCACTATTCGCCGAAGGCAATGATTGACGCTGTGAGGGAACTTGCGCCTGCCGAAATCGGCCGGCAGCTCAACTGCGATCGGGCGGAACTTCTCCAGGCTCTTGATCCTCGCCATTTCGTTGCGATTCGACGCGTGCCAGGCGGACCGGCGCCCGAAGCGGTTCACTCCGCGCTTGCTCAAGCAGACGCTGAGCAAGGGGAAGCGCTGAAGTGGATCGCGGTGAAACAAGCGCTCTTGAGGGACTATCACGGCCGCATGCGCGACGAACGGCAGGCTTTATTCGGCAGCGCTCACGACCAAATTCCTGGCTGATTGTAAAATCCGAATCGTGGCATCCGCGTCCTCTCCCAAAGTTCTCGAGTTCGAAGAAGCTCGCCAAATCGTGCTGGACGTGGTACGCGCGCTCGAGAAAAAACGCCAGCCAGAAACAGTGCCTCTTGAACAGGCACACGGCCGTATTTTGGCCTCCGCGCTGGTCGCCGACCGGGATTATCCCGCCTTGCGACGCTCCTTGCGTGACGGATTTGCGGTGAAGTCAAGAGATGTGCCTGGGACACTGGCGGTGCGGGGCGAAGTACGCGCGGGCGAAGAGCAGCAGGCGCCGCTGGGGCGAGGGGAGGCGCTCGAGATCATGACTGGCGCGCCTGTTCCCGAAGAGGCCGACGCGGTGGTGATGGTGGAGCACGTTGCGCGGTTGGACGCGTCCCACGTCAAGATCGACCGCGAGGCGGAACCGGGACAGTTCGTCAATCCTCAGGGCGCCGAGGCGCCGCGTGGCGCCGTCTTAATTGAGGCGGGAACGTTGCTCGATGGCAGCCATATCGCTAGCCTGGCGATGACGGGCCACACAGCAGTGCAGGTACTTCCCCGTCCTTCGGTAGCGGTTCTACCCACCGGTGACGAAATCGTGGACTTGAATCAGACGCCCGCCTCCCATCAAGTTCGCAACTCGAACTCTTACATGTTGGCGGCGCTGGTTCGAGCCGCCGGCGGGAACCCAACCATTCTGCCGATTGCGCGCGACGCCAAAGAGGCCCTCCGGCCGCTGCTGGAGCAGGGCTTGCAACACGACATGCTGCTGGTGACAGGCGGCGTTTCGGCAGGTAAATACGACTTGGTCAAACCGGCATTGCGCGAGCTCGGCGCGAAATTTTATTTTGAGCGCGTGCGCATTCAGCCCGGACAGCCCACCGCCTTTGGAGTCTTCCAAAACCAACCTGTTTTCGGTCTGCCCGGGAATCCAGGCTCAACCCTGGTCACTTATCAACTGTTTGCGCGAGCCGCATTAGAACTGCTAGCGGGTCAAATTGATCCCATTCTGCCGCTGCTTGCCGCGCGCTTCGAAGCCCCATTCCGGCATAAGCTGGGTCTGACTCGCATTCTCCCTGCGCGCCTCAGCAGGGACGGCCAGCATCTGCGGCATATTCCTTGGCAGGGTTCGAGTGACATTCCTGCGCTCGCCCGCGCAAATGCCTTCCTGGTTGCCGATCACGATCGCGAAACGTGGGACGTCGGAGACACCATTCGGGTGATGCCAAAACCTTGAAAAACAAACTATCGCATTATGATTCCGCGGGCCACGCCTCCATGGTGGACGTCGGCGGAAAAGAGATTACCGGGCGAACCGCCCGCGCCACCGCATTTGTGTCGATGTCGCCGGACGTGATCAAAGCTCTTCCTCATAACAGGAAAGGCGATCCGCTGGAAATTGCGCGGATTGCTGGAATCATAGCGGCAAAAAAAACATCGGACCTGATCCCGCTTTGTCATCAGCTGCCGCTGACGCGTGTGAAGCTGGAGTTTCGCATTAAAAAAAAGGGCATCGAAATTACCGCAACTGCTGCTACTGCGGCGCAAACCGGAGTAGAAATGGAAGCCATGACAGCCGTGTCCGTAGCCGCGCTTACCATCTATGACATGACCAAGGCGCTCGATAAAGGGATCGAGATTCGTGAAATTCACCTGCTTGAAAAGACAGGCGGAAAGTCGGGAACATACCGGCGCGCGAAAAACGCCAGGGCATCCGAGTGATCCGCGTTGCGATTCTCACCGTCAGCGATTCCACGGTAGCCGGCACGCGCGAAGACGTGTCGGGACCCGCGCTTCTCTCGCGATGCGAGCAGCTGGGTTGGTCCGTAATAGCAACACGAGCCGTGCCGGATGAAGAGAGCGCAATCGCATGCCAATTACGCACCTGGGCTGACGAGTCGATTGCGACGCTGATACTGACTACCGGCGGCACAGGTGTCTCGGCTCGCGATGTAACCCCGGAAGCAACCCGTGCTGTTGTGGATCGCGAGATCCCCGGCCTTGCCGAGCTGATGCGTTCCGCCGGACGCGAACAGACCCAGCTTTCGGTACTTTCGCGCGCAGTCGCCGGAACGCGCAAACGGGCACTGATTATCAACCTTCCGGGTTCTCCGCGTGGGGCCGTACACTCCTTCGATGCAGTTCAACATTTGGTGCCACACGTCATTGATCTGCTGGATGGACGCACAGAACACGCGCATTCCTAAGGATGCGAAACTTAAAACGGTAATGGAAACTCAGAAGAGCGCAGGTACATCTTAATAGCCATGAGGCATTTACCTTTTGCCGCTTTATTGCTGGCGATGGGAACAGCAAGTTCCGCGCAGCTTTTGCCGAATGGCCAACTTCCGCCCGGTCCGCCCGCTCCCCCCGGCCAGTTAGGACCCGAGCCTACCGCATCGGCTTCCGCTACTGCGTCGGTTCCAGTCCCGAGTTCCGTGCCCGCGCCGGCGCCCGGCGTCATGCCCGACGAGGATCCCACTTTTCGCTCAAACATTCGGTACGTCCTGGTGCCGACCACTGTGCTGGATCCAGATGGTCACGGCTATGTCAACGGGCTGACTACCTCCGAGTTCGAGATTCTCGACAATGACAAGCCACAGAAGGTCACGGCCGAATTCACGCAACTCCCTCTCTCCGTCGTGCTGGTCGTGCAGGCGAATTCAGAGATCGAGGCTATGCTTCCGAAACTCAGGCGGTCCGGGCTTCTTCTCCAAGGGCTGGTGACCGGCACTGACGGGGATGCGGCTGTGTTGGCGTTTGACAGTCGCATGCAACACCTGCAAGATTTTACGAACAGCGCGGACAAGCTGGACGACGCGACGCACAAACTGACCGCAGGCTCCAGTAGTGCGCGGATGATCGATGCAGTGGTGGAGGCCGATCATATGCTGAAGCGGCACGATCCCCAAAATGTCCGAAGGCGCGTAGTGCTTCTGCTGAGCCGCAACATAGATAAGGGGAGCGAAGCACACTTGCAGGAAACTGTCCGAAGCATGGAATTCGATAACGTCATCGTCTACTCGGTGGACATCTCCAGGTTTTTGAGTTCGCTAATGAAGCAGACTCCCTACCCTGGGCAGCAGAATGGCGGCGTTCCGCCGGAAGCGCTCCCGAATATAGCAGGTGGCAAGGGTCCGAGGACCGAGACCAGCGTGGTGCAGCAGGAAGATGGGAACGCCCTCAATGCCATTCCACCGCTTTATCGCTCCATCCGTGACACCATGAAGCGGTCGCCGGCTGAGGCATTCTCGTACTTCACCGGTGGGCGCGTCTATAGCTTCGCTACAGAGAGAGCCCTGGAAAATGCGATCACCGATGTGGGCGCTGATCTCAATAGCCAATATCTGCTTAGTTACTCACCGAATAACAAAGATGAGTCTGGCTTCCATAACATCAAGGTGGTAGTAGACAGGCCTGGATTGAAGATTCGCACCCGGCCTGGTTACTGGTGGGGCGGCGGGGTTCAGTAACGTGTTCAGTAAGGCGTTGCTGACCCACGGGGTTACTAATCCGGCCGGTCAAAGCGCATCGCTCCGAACGAAACTACGCTGCTCGAATCGATCTGCCACTGATGATAATCCAGTAACTGGCCGCGCATCCCGGGCATCACGCGCATGAATGTGTAAAGCGGGGACGACCCACACCATTTCAAATCGTCGTGCCCGTCTTGCACCAACGACCAGTAACCACGAATATCGCCCTCAGCAACACGATCAATGCGCTGCCGGTCACGCTGCTGCACAGTAAGCATCTCTCCGGTATTAGCGGTAGCGCGTACTGCGTCGCCATAACGGCCGCCTACATGCGC
>CAXUCT010000348.1:0-4855 GCA_964249415.1 uncultured Bryobacteraceae bacterium
CTCCCAGTTGAAACCGGCGCGCATGGCGGCATCGATACTGACAACGGAATCCGCCGCTTCGCCCAGACGGTTCGCTGCGTAGTTCCAAAGGTCCGGCAGTATACGCCAATAAAACGCAGCGGCCTTCTCTTTGCGAGGATCGCCCGAAAGCAGGAGGCGGAGCCGCTCTGGTAAAGACTCCACGTTCTTTGCCATCTCAAGCGCTGGAAATCTCGCTCGCTCGGAGGCACGATATTTGAGCGTTTTCCAGTCTAATCCGAGTCGCGTTTCGTCTGTACTCGCGTCCTTCGTCTTCTTGTAAAATCCCTGTCCTGCTTTGTCGCCAAGCCATTGCCGGGCGAGCATTTCGCCGAGGAACTCCGGCAGCTTCAAATCGGAGCGCTCATCCTTGACCCGCTCCAAAAAATTCCGGCCCACGCTCGTGAGGACGTCCAGACCGACCATGTCACTCAGGCGGAACGTGCCCATCTTCGGCCAGCCAAGCGCGGCACCGGTGAGTGCGTCGACCTGTTCGATGGTGAGATCCATCTCCTGCATGATCCGGATCGCATTCATCATGGCGAAGGTCCCAATTCGGTTGGCGATGAAGTTGGGCGTGTCCTTCGCGAACACGACTGTCTTACCCAGCCGTACTTCGCCGAAGCGGCGAATAGTTTGCAGAGAGGCCGGATCGGTATCGGGCCCCGGAATGATTTCCAGCAGCCGCATATATCGCGGCGGGTTAAAGAAGTGTGTGCCGAACCAGTGCCGCCGGAACGCGGCGTCCATTTGTTCGGCGATCTGCGCTACCGGCAAGCCGCTTGTATTCGTAGTGACGATCGCATCCCTACGCCGGAAGGGAGCGATTTTCAAGAGCAGCCGGCGCTTGATTTCTAGGTTCTCCGCCACAGCTTCGATAATCCAATCGCAATCCCGCAGTAGCGCGAGATCATCTTCGAAGTTGCCGATGGTAATCAGCCGTTTGAGTCCGGGCTCGAAGAACGCAGCCGGTTTTGCATTTGTCAGTGCATTCAGCGCCGCGGCAGCCACCGCGCTTCGCGATACTGTTTCGCTGGCCGCGCCCGCCGGGACAACATCCAACAGGACGACAGGTACACCGGCATTCGCCAGATGCGCAGCGATTCGCGATCCCATATTGCCTGCGCCTAACACCGCTATTTTTTTAATGAGCATTGAGCCGGAAAGTTTTTCTTCTTTCCGAGAACGATCCTGCTCAGCGATGGGGTCTAGAGCTTCGACACTCATGAAGAGCTCCTAAGTTTCAGCGTCGCGGCTTCGACATCCGGCAAGCGCAAACGGCCGTTCCTGCGAATCGCGAACCCTTCCGTTAACGTTTTTGTGAACGCCGCCGCCACTTGTTGCGCGGTCAAATCTCCACTCGGATCGAACCAAAGCGCCAGGGAGTTCACGGCGCCCGCGATAGAGAAGGCTGTGAGCTTCACGTCGCACGGGCGGATTGTGCCATCCTGCACGCCCTCTTCGATAAACCGCCGCAAATCGCGATCTATGCTCCGCTTATAGGAGCGAACCTCGCCCCTTGCTTTGTGCGAAAGTTCCCGGTCATCCTGCCGAACGACGCAACGCCCAAAGTCACCCGCGATCACCATCGCATAGGAGTAGATAAATGCCGTCACCTTCTCGAGGCCGCTCGCGCCGCAGGCGCGCAGGCTCGACAGATTCGCCTCAATCAGCGAAATACCACGCCGGTAGCACTCCAGATAGATTTCTTCCTTGTTTCGAAAGTAGTGATAAAGCGCGGGCTTCGTAACGTTCAGCGTTTCAGCTACTTCTGTCAGCGAGGTTCGCCAAAACCCCCGCTCCAAGAACAGCCGTACCGCAACGTGAAGAACTGCGTCTCTCTTGCTGTCCGGATCGCGACGCCGGTCGACAAACGCTTGAAGATGAATATGCGAGTGCGGCCGCTGTGCTGCCTGCTCCTGTTTCCTCCTGACTATTGACACTGACATGCCCAATTGATATCTTACTCATCGGTAAGAAAAACGCAAGCGGTACATCGTCCGGCTGAGTGTCCAAGCGGCCGGATGGGGATGCGGAGTTTCATGGGAAGAAGTTCAGACGCCGGCAAAACCGCTCTACGGGCCGCACAAGGAGCGTTCCAGCTCACAAAGCCGCACTTCGCCACTCCGGCCCGAGGGTCTTTCGTACAATCTGCCGACATCCCGGACGAACTTCCTCTCGAACGCGCGTATTATTGGGAGCGTAAGCGCGGCGGATCGATCTTTCTGACACAGCCAGTGGATGGCAAAGTCCGGAACTGGACATGGGCTGAAGCGATGAATGAGGCGCGTCGCATGGCCGCTTACCTTGAAGCACAGAACTGGCCGCGCGGCTCCCACATTGTGATTCTTTCGAAGAATAGCGCTTGGTGGATCATGGCTGAGTTGGCGATCTGGATGAGCGGCCATGTGACGGTGCCCATTTACACGTCGCTGACGGTTGACTCGGCGCGGCAGCTGTTTGCCCATTGCGAGCCGGTCGCCTGCTTTCTCGGGTCAATCGATAACGGTGAATTACTTCCAGAAACACTCGCGCCGGCGGCTTACTGCATCCGTTTCCCTAACGCACCAATGTGCCGCGGATTCGACTGGGAATCGCTTGTAGCCAAACAAGACGCCATTAGCGCCAGTCCCGTGCGGGAAGCCGGCGACCTAGCCACGATCATCTATACCTCCGGCACTACCGGCTCGCCCAAAGGAGTCATGCACCGGTTCGGCGCATTCCCCTACTTCGTGAAGGCGGTGACACAGGTCACGGGAGAAAAGCCAGGGCAGCGCATGCTCTCTTACCTTCCCTTAGCGCATATCGCGGAGCGGGCGCTCACCGAGACGACGGCCATCTCGACAGGCTGGCGGATGTTCTTCTGTGAAAGCGCGGGGACATTCCTGACCGATCTGAAGCGCGCACGTCCCACCTTTTTCTTCTCGGTACCTCGGCTTTATGGGAGATTTCAGGCGGAGGTGCTGCAAAAAATCCCGCAGCGACAGCTCGATTGGCTGCTGCGCATTCCGCTGCTGAATCGTCTTGTGCGACGTCGCATTATCAAACGACTTGGGCTGGGTTCCGTGCGCGCCGCCGCCTCCGGCTCAGCTCCTTTAGCTGCCGATCTGCTGCTCTGGTTTCGCAAACTTGGACTGTCTTTAACAGAAGGCTATGGAACAACCGAAATCGGCATTACACACACTGCTCCAGGCGGTGAAGGCCCGGCCGGATACGTCGGCCGCTGCTCTCCAGGAGTTGTCGCGCGGATCTCGTCCGAGGGTGAAGTGCTGGTGAGCAGTCCCATGAATATGCTGGGCTACTACAAAGATCCGCAAAGCACTCGCGACGTGTTCACGGAAGACGGCTTTATTCGCACGGGCGACTTGGGAGAGATCAACGCGGAGGGCTGGCTCAAAATCAACGGCCGCATCAAGGAACAGTTTAAGACGGGCAAAGGCAAATACGTTTTGCCTTCGGTCATTGAGCTCATGCTGAATGCCGATAGCGCAGTCGAGACGTCACTTGTTATGGGCTGTGGTCTTCCGGCGCCATTTGCCGTAGCTGTTTTATCTGCTGAAGCCCAGAAGGCGGTACGCACCGAAACTGGACGTAGCAGAGTGGCCTCAAGTCTCGAACAGCTGCTAGCGTCAACGAACAACCGGGTCGCTCCGCACGAGCGGCTCAAGTTTCTGGTTTTGGTCACCTCGAAGTGGTCGATCGAAGCCGGCTTCCTAACTCCGACGCTGAAAATGAAGCGTCCCGTTCTGGAGGCGTACTACACCCCGTTTATTCCAGAGTGGACGGCGCAGAATAGTATTCTTATCTGGCAAACCGGAAGAAATTGAGCAACCCGTATGACCAAGTCTGTCCCTCTCCTCGCCTTTCTTTTTTTTCTGCTGGTTCCCCATCGAGTATTCGCTCAGCAGGATTACGTTGGCCTGTTCGATCTATATAACGGCTTCGCTTGGTTTGACAGCCCGAGCGCAAAGTTAGAGGAGCGCGGTTACCACCTGCAGGCCGGTATCAACGCACGGACTTGGCTTTCGTTGGGTTTCGATTTCTCGGTTGTTCAGGGCAATCTTACGTTGACGCCGAGCCTCTTGAAACCCGCTCTGCAGGCCCAGATCGGTGGGCAACTGTTCGAACTTGCGGCCGCCGGACAGCTCCCGCCTGGCTATCAGGTAGCGGTCGGGACCGGATCCGTTACTCAGACTTTTGCCGCCGGCCCGCAATATGAATATCGCCACTTCCGGCGAGTCACATTGTTCGCGCGCCCTTCAATTGGCGCTATCTACGAGTCGGCCACGCCGCATGCATCCGACCCTATAACTGCCGCCATCGTGCAACAACTCGCACCTTCGGGCAAGAAGATGGATTGGGAACCGTTCTACGGCTTCGGAGGCGGAGCTGACATAAACTTTTTCCGGTACGGGAGTATTCGCCTCCAGGCCGATTACGTACATAACAACCTGTTCTCCGACATTCTGAAGAATTCGCGTAATACGGTGCGGCTGTCCGTTGGTCCTTCCTTTCACTTCGGAAGGAACATCGTCAGATGAGATCAGGATCGTCGCCGGGGGATTCCAGAAAAAAATCCTCTTGCAGCGGCGCGCCAGCAACTACTGCGTAACCGGCAAAATCACTGATGCCCGCGTTTTTCAACACCTGTTCATCTGTGAAGAACTTGCCTGAAACAAAGCTGTCATTCTGTGTGAGAACATGCCAAGCGGCATCCGCAACAATTTCAGGCCTGCGGGCATTTGCGGCCTGAAGGCCCGGAATCATGGTGAGCGCTGCTGTCGCGATCGCGGTTCGCGGCCATAAGGCGTTCACTGCCACGCGCGCAGCCCGAAAC
>CAXUCT010000349.1:0-4848 GCA_964249415.1 uncultured Bryobacteraceae bacterium
ATCAATACGAGCGAGGCAGCGTACTCGGCGCGATCAAGCGTCTCCGCGACCACTACCGCCACCCGTAGGCCGTACCAGAATATGTCGTCTGTGATCACCACATTCGCTTTGCAGCCGGCGGCGTCCGTGCCGCCGCTGGGACTAAAGAGCGGCGGATTCTTCATCTTCGGGGCGTTTTTATGAGTGATGACGGCAATGACGCCCAGGGCTTTTTCCGCCTCGCTTACGTCAATACTCTTAATTTCCCCTTTGGCGATGGCGCTATAGACAAGCGCGGCGTATGCCAAGTTTTCGAGCGGGTATTCAGCCGAAAACTTCGCGGTGCCTGTGACCTTCTCTCGTCCGTCGAGCCGGTCGATTGGCTTGCCGATAATACGCTCGGCTTCGCTGAGCTGATCGCGGTCACGATCGGGCATAAAATGCACGACCGCTTCTGTGACTTTGGAAAGAATGCTCATCAGACTGTCCCCTTCGTTGATAGATCCGTTAAGACGTTGACGATGGTGCTTGTGGCCAGGTCGATTTTGAAGCTATTGTGCTGAAACGGCTTGGCCGTTTGGAGCTCGAGTTCGGCTGCTTGGCGAAATGTTTGCTCGCCGGCTGTTTTGCCAGTCAAGTACTGTTCGGCCTTTGATGCACGCCAAGGTTTATGCGCCACTCCGCCCAGCGCCAGCCGGACCTGTTTGATAATGCCGTTTTCAATCTGAAGTGCGGCAGCCACGGAGACCAGGGCGAAGGCATAACTTGCACGATCCCGCACTTTGCGGTAGAGCGACCTTCGGGCAAAGGGAAGCGCTGGAAGTTCAACGGAGGTGATCAGTTCGTCCGGTTTCAGGTTTGTATCAAGATTGGGCGTGTCACCTGGAAGGCGGTGAAAGTCGACCAGCGGAATAGTGCGTTCGCCGCTCTTTCCAGTGACGCGGACAACTGCATCGAGCGCCGCTAAGGCGACGCACATGTCCGATGGATGCGTCGCAATACATTCGGGCGAGGTTCCCAAGATCGCGTGAATGCGATTGAATCCACCGATGGCATCGCAGCCTGCGCCTGGCTGACGTTTATTGCAGCGGGCAGCATCGTCGTAGAAGTAATAACAACGCGTTCGCTGCATGAGATTGCCGCCGGTGGTTGCCATGTTCCGCAGCTGAGCGGAAGCGCCCATCAGGATGGCTTGCGAGAGCACGGGATAGCGTTCACGCACGAGCTTATTTCCCGCTAAGTGACTGTTGCGCGCCAAGGCTCCGATGCGCAATCCGCCACCCGGGAGTTCTTCGATGGCGGCAAGCGGCAGGCGGGTAATGTCGATGAGAGCGTCGGGCTGCTCGATGTTCTCGCGCATCAGGTCGACCAGATTTGTTCCGCCTCCGAGGAACTTGGCACTGGTACTTTGCGAAAGGAGGTCCAAGGCGGATTGCTGATCGGCTGCCGTGGCATAGGAGAAGTTCTTCATTTGCTGATCTCCTCTAAAGCCTGACCGTCGAAAGCCTGATGGATCGCCGCCGTGATTCCGACGTACGCGCCGCAGCGGCAGAGGTTACCGCTCATGCGTTCCTTGATCTCGGAGTCGGAGAAGTCGATGGATGTGTCTAGCATGTCCTCGGTGACGGCACTTGGTAATCCGCTCCGGAACTCGGTGATCATTCCCACAGCTGAGCAGATCTGGCCGGGGGTGCAATAACCGCACTGGAAACCGTCGTGCTCGATAAAGGCACTTTGCAGCGGGTGCAAACCATCCGCGTTCGCCAAACCTTCAATGGTCGTAATCTTGCGGCCGTCGTACTGGACCGCGAGAGCAAAACAGGAGTTGATCCGTTCCCCCTCCACCAGGACGGTGCATGCTCCACACGCGCCTTGATTACAGCCTTTTTTTGTGCCAGTTAAACCAATATTTTCGCGCAAAACGTCGAGCAAGGAGGCTCGTGCTTCGAGCTGAAGATTGTAGTCGATTCCGTTCACACGTAATACAACCGTATGCGCTTCGCCAGGTAAATCCATGTGCATTCCCTTCCCTTATATCTAATTGCCCATCAAAACGCGCCCACAAACGATCGCGCCATTCTCAGGCAAGGGCGTCTTGCAGCTGCTTGGCGCGCGCTTGACTCCACATATCTAGCATCCACCCCGGGTATTCGGCGGGAAGCTGTCTCACCTGGTGACCGCAACTCATCCTCTGAGAGGATGAAATTGACGGCCCCCAGGTTGTCATTTAATTGTTCGATACTGGAAGCCGGGCAAGGCTTGCCTTCGCGCCATCCCGGATGTGGCTGCGGGAAGATCCTCGTTGATTCGGCCCCGAACCAGTATCTCCGAAGACCTTGCGGCGAAGACCTCGTCGCGGTTCGTTCCCTGGTTCTTAAGAGATTGTCCTGTAATCGGCTCCGAATAAGCGGCGCCATTGTTTACAGGCTGTGCAAGCCACACCCGTAGCATAGCTAGAGCTTAGGAGTGCGCGCGCCGGGCGGATCTAGCACGATGCGGGTACGCCTACTCGCCTTCTGGCCTTTCTTCGTGCATCTTGAGCCTAGGTTTTTTCCCCCAGTCTTAATGAAGCGCGTACCACGCTCCACGACCGGGTAAGTTCTCCTGCAGATCCTGGTAGTGAGCCATGCGGCGACAGTCTTGAGGACCTGTTCCAGAACTTCGGCAGTTAGGTATTCTAACATCATCGTCCGGGTGGTCGATATCTTTTTCTGGTGTTCACTCGCCCCGCCTTTTCTGACCCGCTGTAGGAGGCCGAATTCAACTGTGAACGCCCGGCTGACTTCTCTTCTTGTAAGCCCATTCCACCGGTAACAAATGGCCCATAGGAGCTTTCCCTTATAGCAATATGGGCGCATGAACGCTATGAGTAGCTACTGGGCCGTTGCAGCTTGGGAGATAGAACTGATACAAAGGAGCAGCCGCGGTGGGTCAGCGAGTGGGATATGAGAGTCCATCTCAGTTCAATCGCGAGTATCGGCGTCTGTTTGGCGCCTCTGCGGAGCGTCCGTGATGGACTGCATGCTCCGCTCAGGTAATCGCCGCCGGGCGTTTAGTTGACGGCCATCTTGCGAAGCAGCTTGAAATTTTCGAGCATCT
Source organism: uncultured Bryobacteraceae bacterium (assembly GCA_964249415.1). GTDB lineage: Bacteria > Acidobacteriota > Terriglobia > Bryobacterales > Bryobacteraceae > Bog-105. The sequence goes on from CAXUCT010000349.1 coordinate 3,079, forward strand.
TGCCGGTACCTAGGACAACCGAAGCGAGGGGCTCATCTGCCATGAGGACGGGCATGCCGGTTTCGACGCGAATGCGTTCATCGAGATTTTTGAGCAGCGAGCCGCCCCCTGTAAGGATGATGCCGCGCTCGCTGATGTCGGCGCTGAGTTCCGGTGGCGTGCGTTCGAGTGCGCCTCGGATGGCACCGATAATCGCGACGACGCATTCGGACAATGCTTCACGAACCTCGTCATCCTTCAAGATGAGGGTTTTGGGCAGACCGTGGATGAGATCGCGCCCCTTGACTTCGACCGTAATGGGCGTGTCAAGAGGATGTGCCGAGCCGATTTCCATTTTGATGTTTTCGGCCGTGCGCTCACCAATAAGCAAGTTGTACTTGCGCTTGACGTATTGCATTACGGCGTCATCCATCTGATTCCCGGCAACGCGCAGCGAGCGGGAGTAGACGATGCCGGAAAGCGATATGACAGCGATGTCCGTGGTTCCGCCGCCGATATCGACGACCATGTTTCCGCTCGGTTCAGTGACGGGCAACCCAGCGCCCAGCGCGGCGACCATAGCCTGCTCCACAAGATGCACCTCACTCGCTTTAGCGCGGTAAGTAGAGTCAAGGACGGCTCTTTTTTCTACTTCAGTGGTTTCGCTGGGCACGCCGATGACGATGCGGGGATGCACGAGACTCTTGCGCTTGTGGGCTTTGTGAATGAAATAGTTGAGCATGCGCTCGGCCATCTTAAAATCGGCGATAACGCCGTCGCGCAAAGGCCGTATAGCAACGACATTGGCAGGGGTTCGACCAAGCATCTGCTTCGCCTCTGCGCCACAGCCCACAATTTCACCCGTGGTGCGGTTGACGGCGACGATGGAAGGTTCGTTGAGAACGATTCCCTTGCCTGCGATATAGACCAGAGTATTGGCCGTACCCAGGTCAATAGCCAGATCGGAGGAGAAAACCCGGAGCAAGGAGCGGTAAGTCATGTGATGTTATCCAGTTAGTGAATTCATCGGTAGTTGCGTCTCACAACTTCAGAGAAATCGCCTCGGATAATTCGGGGCACAGCACCGCTCATGCGGAGGACGCTAAGGTGTGCCGGGTGGTAGTACAACAAATAAGGATGAGAACTTTTGCGTTTCTGATGTTGGCGGCAGTGCCGATCTGGGCACAGGATTGGGCGCGCCAGGCTGTAGATAAGTCGCCGCGGCACCGGGAGTGGGCCACGGTGAAGCACGGGGGACGCTCGGTTCAGACGTTCGTGGTCTACCCGGAGGCGAAAGGAAAGACCCCGGTGGTGCTGATTATTCATGAGATTTTTGGAAATAACGACTGGGTGCAGGACGTGGCGGACCAAGTAGCGGCGGCGGGTTACATCGCGGTCGCGCCGGACCTGCTGTCGGGTATGGGACCGAACGGCGGGGGCACCACCAGCTTTGCCCCCGCAGAGGTTACAAAGGCGGTGAGTGGACTGGACCCGGACCAAGTTACGACGGATTTGAACGCGGTTGCCGACTACGCGCTGAAGCTGCCGTCGGCGAGCGGCAAGTTGTTTGTGGCGGGGTTTTGCTGGGGTGGCGGGCAAAGCTTCCGGTTTGCGACGAACCGGCCGGACGTGGCGGCGGCGTTTGTCTTTTACGGAGCGCCGCCAGACAAGGAGGCGATGGCAAAGATCAATGCGCCGGGCTACGGCTTCTATGGTGGCGAAGATGGGCGAATCGATGCCACGATACCGGCGGCAAAGGAGGCGATGAAGGCGTTAGACAAGACGTACGAC
>CAXUCT010000350.1:0-351 GCA_964249415.1 uncultured Bryobacteraceae bacterium
ATTGAAGGAGGTGGAGAAGGCGCGTTTGGATGAGAGCAACCGCTGGATTGCTTTGTATGATGCTGAAACGCAGGTGGCTCGCGCAAAGTTTGCTATCTTGCGACAGACCGGCAGCCTGCTGGCGGCGGTACGCGCCGGCCGGGGAACCCCACAGCCTGAATGATGCCCGACGCCGAAGTCCCGCTGCCGGAAGTCCTGCCTCCCTATGTCGCAATACCGCTAGCTGTTCCCGCCATCAAGATTGAGAACCTGATTAAGACTTACAACGGCTTTCAGGCAGTGGACAATCTCACCGTCACTGTTCCGCAAGGTTGCTTCTTCGGCTTTCTGGGGCCGAATGGGGCGGGGAAG
>CAXUCT010000350.1:361-4845 GCA_964249415.1 uncultured Bryobacteraceae bacterium
ACGACGACTACCATCAAATTGCTGATTGGCCTGGCGCAGCCGGACTCCGGATCGATTGAAGTGCTGGGGCTGCCGCTGCCGGAGAAGTCGCTCGAGATCCGCAAACAGATTGGCATAGTTCCGGACGATACCTTGCTGTTCGATTACCTCACGGGCGCTGAGTATCTGGAGTTTGTGGCGCGCCTGTACGGGCTGGCGCGGCCCTCGGCGAGAGAGCGTAGCCGCGAACTGCTGGATCTGTTTCAGCTGAAGGATCAGCCGCGCAAGCTGATCGGCGAGTATTCGAAGGGCATGCGAAAGCGGGTGGCGATGGCGGCCGCGCTGATTCATCGTCCGCGCCTGTTCTTGATGGACGAGCCGTTTGAGGGCGTGGATGCGGTAGGCGCCCGGCTGATGAAAGACATCCTGCTTGAACAGGTGCATCACGGGGCAACCGTGTTTCTGACCTCGCATGTTCTGGAAGTGGTGGAGCGCCTGTGCGATCAACTCGCCATCATCCATCAAGGCAAGGTGCTGGTGCGAGGGACAATGGCTGAGCTGCGTCAGAAATCGGCCGGAGGACAGAGCACGCTTGAAGATATTTTCGTGGACCTGATCGGCGCAGAGCGGTACAGCGAGCGGCTGGATTGGCTTTAAATTGGACTGGCTATAGGTTGGTTGGCTTTAGATGTGGCAGCAGGTTCTCACCATCGCCTGGGCGCAGTTTCGGACGATGCGGAATCATCTTCCGCGTACCACGGCCGGCGGCATTCTGGTGTGGCTGCTATCGCTGCTTTGGTATGGGCTGTTCATCGGCTTCGCGGTCTTTCTGGCGATTGCGCTTCCTGAGGTACCCTCGTGGGAGATTCGCCGTTGGCTGCCGGTGGGTCTCTTCGGCGTATTCGGCTTTTGGCAACTGGTGCCGCTGTTTACGTTGAGTAGTGGTTGGTCTCTGCAGTTAAACAAGCTGCAGATTTATCCCGTTCGCAGCAGTTCGCTATTTGGTATTGAGGTTCTTCTGCGCGTTACGGGCGCTCCGGAGATGACCGTGGTGCTGGCGGGCGCAACCGTGGGTTTGCTTCGCCACCCGACAGTGCCGCTTCTGTGGCCGTTGGCGCTGCCACTGTTTGTTCCGTTCAACCTCTTTCTCTCTTTGTCGGTGCGCGAGCTGATCTTGCATTCTTTTCAGCGCAATCGCTTTCGCGAGCTTTTCGCTGTTCTGCTGCTGAGCGTGGGCGTGCTGCCGCAACTGCTCTTCCGTACAGGTTCAGGGCGGCGCCGGGCGGCAGCGTATTTGCTTCCGGTGGCGCGGAACCACTTTGCACCGTGGGGCAACGTCGCGGCACTCTCGCTGGGGCGGTTTCGAGCTCGCGACGTTCTATTGATCGCGGCGTGGACGGCGCTGACGTACTTGTTGGCGCGCTGGCAGTTTGAGAAGAGCCTGCGGCACGAAGACACAATCCGTTCGGGCGCGCCTTCCGCGCCGTCGAATCGCAGATTCCGGGGAGGGACGGTAGACCTACCGGGCCGCCTCTTCCGCGACCCGTTCGCGGCGCTGTTGCAAAAGGAGTTCCAATCGCTGTTACGCATGCCGCGCTTCCGCGTGGTCTTCGGCATGGGGTGCGTCTTCAGCGTGCTGATTTTCCTGCCCATTGCTTTAAACACGCTCACGGGCGGGCGGGATAGCTTCATCAGTGATAACTTCCTGGTGATGGCGACGCTTTACGGCTTGCTGATGATGAGCGATACGCTGCTGCTGAACGTTTTCGGGATGGATCGCCGGGCCACGCAGATTTACTTCGTCGCTCCGGTTTCAATCGAGACGGTGCTCAAGGCGAAGAACATGACGGCCGTTGCATTCATCATCGTGCAGTCCGCAGTAGTGCTGGTGATTGCGTCGGTGGCGCGGGTTTCGTTCACGGCGTTAAACGTGGTGGACGCAGTGGCGGCCGCGATTGTGGTGGGCCTGTTTTTCCTCTGCGTGGGGAACCTCACTTCGATTGCAATGGCGCGGCCCATTGACCCGACTCAAACATTCCGGAGGCAAGCGGGCGGGAAGATGCAGCTTTGGTTCCTGATCTGCAGCCTGGGCATGTTCCTGCTGATTGGTTTTGCGTTTCTGGCGCGCTGGGCGGTGGGGAACAATTGGGCTCTGCTGGGCGTGCTGGCGGTGGAGATGCTGATCGGCATTGTCGTTTACCGCATTGCCCTCCAAAGCGCAGCGGAGCGCGCCGGGAGCGACAAGGAGCAGATTCTGGAAGCGTTGTCGAAAGGCTCCTCTCCGGTCGGGCTTGGCATGTAGCAGGCGCTTGGACTATAAGGCGAGCAGCTTGCGGACTTCCCCCCTGATGGCGTCCTGAACGGCCTTGCGAGCGTCATCGTCCTTGTATTGCTGACGCGGCCAGAAGAAGCCTCGCAAGCCGTCTTTGCGTCTTCGGGGGACGATGTGGATGTGCAGGTGAGGCACTGTTTGGCTGATGTGGTTGTTCATGGCGACGAAGGTGCCTTCCGCGTCCACGCCGGATTCGACAGCTTTGGCTAGCAATTGCGCGGTGGCGAAGATGGGTTCAATCAAACGGAGGGGCAAATCGGTAAGTGTCGCGTAATGCTCGCGCGGACAAAGCAGGACGTGTCCCGGAAAGAGCGGGTCGTTATCCAAGAACGCTACTGCTTCTGCATCCTCATAGACGATGTAGGACGGGATGGCGCCCGCAATGATCCGGCAGAAAATGCAGTCTGGTGCTTCCACGCTCAACATGGTAGTTCACGGCGATCAGAATGTCTGTGGGGGGCCGTTATTCGATGAGTGGGACGGAATGGATTGCGCCGACTTTGTTTATCTCCACGCGCAAGTCTCCGTTCGCATCAATGTCGAACGCGGGTGCGAACTTGGCGCCCCAGGTGATCTCGTCGTAGCGGTAGGAGTAGCGGGCATGGACGGTTTGGCTGAAGGTGTCGTGGAATCAATTCATCATGATCATCCCCTACGCTTGCAGGCGCTCTAGATCTCTCGCGTTCTTTCCGTAGAGTGGACTTTTCTCGTCAATGGGGTGGACAACGGTCCAAGTTAACGGAAAGAACAGAATCTCGCTGCGTTCGAGTTCAAGCTGGACGTAGCGGCGCTCTGCGCGGCCTTCAACGTTCTCGACGGTCATCAGCATGAGGTGCGCGTCAACATTAATGAGACTGTTGGACCGGCGGTTCACGACGCGATACTGGAGCGCGGTGACGCCCTGATAGGGAGCGATCACCATGGAGTTGCTGAAGCCGATGCGCGCGGAAGGCCGTGAGAACCGCCCAAATAAGAGGCCGGTAGCGATTGCAAGAATCAGTAATCCGGTTAAGGCCTCGAGCGCAGCTATACTATTGGCGAGTATGCCGACCGGGTACATGTTACCGTAGCCCACGGTAGTGAGCGTGTGCGCGCTGAAGAAGAAGGCATTCACGAATTGCAGCCAGACGGTCGGCGCTTCGGCGCCTTTCAGCGAACCGATACCGATGAGCATGTAGAGCGCGGCAAAGACGGTGTTGATGAAAACGAACATCGCGCCTAGCCCGGCCAGAAAGGCCCAGAAGGGCAGGTTGATCAGCACCAGGTACGGGTGAACGTCGCGCCAGGTGACGCCGCTGCGCCGCACATTGAATTGGCCGTCCTTGTTGATGGTGCGCTTCAGCACGCCTGTGTACTGCTGAGTCAATCCAGGGTCAAAGGTCGGCTTTTGCATGTTAAAGGAGATGATACGCTCCCGCTAGTCTCCTGTTACGCTAGCGGTGAAAACACATGTCACGAACAGAATCGAGCATGCTTAAGCTGGGTACGCCCGCTCCCGAATTTCGGCTCGAAGACGTAGTTTCGAGGCACACCGTAAGCTTGGCCGATTTCAAAGATAAGAAGGCGCTGCTGGTGATGTTCATCTGCCGGCATTGCCCTTACGTCAAGCACATGCAAGAGGAGTTGGCGCGCATGGGACAGGACTATCGCGAAAAGCCGGCGGCGATTGTGGCAATTTCCTCGAACGACGCGGAGGCGTATCCCGATGATGCGCCGGAGAGCCTGCGGGAAATGGCGCAGGAACTCGGATTCACGTTTCCGTTTTGCTATGACCAGACACAGGACGTGGCGCGAGCCTACAGCGCGGCTTGCACGCCGGATTTCTTCGTCTTTGATGACAAGCGAGCGCTGGTGTATCGCGGCCAACTGGATGACAGCCGCAGGGGGAATACATTGCCGGTAACTGGACGGGACCTGCGGGCGGCCATCGATGCGGTTTTAGAAGGGCGTCCAGCGCCGACGGATCAGAAGCCGAGTATCGGTTGCAACATCAAATGGCGCGCGGCCTAGATTATCGTCCGGCGGGGCGGAACTCGAAGACAATGGTGTGGTCGCTGGGGACCGTCTTGCCGCGAAGGGTGGCGGGTTCAAAGGTCCACTGTTTGGCGGCTCCCACAGCGGCACGTGCCAGGCGTGGGGCGATTCCCCGGGCGTCACCCACCAGGTATGCTTC